>JAEZHS010000320.1 GCA_023436825.1 Pseudomonadota bacterium
AAAGACCGAGAAACCCCTATTCCTCCGCCGAAATCGACCGCGCCAGCAATGAGCGCGAGAACGACGAGCGCATGATCGAGCTCGCCTCCTCGGGCGCCGCCCGCTTCGTGCCGATCGATACCGAGAAGAACCTGGTGAAGAGCGGCGGCAATCCCGAGCCGGTGTTCCTGCAGGGCATGATGGCCCGCGCGGTCGTCAACCAGGCCGACCATCACATTTTCCTGGGCTATGTCGAAGGCACGCCCTATTTCGCCGTCGACGTCACCGGCAAGGACGTGCCGCTGAAGGATCTCGGCGAGTTCGTCGACCTGCGCCAGGTCGGCGCGCTCCTGTTCGCGCGCGAGGGCTCGATCCTGGCCTATGCCCGCGGCATGACCTACTGGCATCGCCGCCACCGCTATTGCGGCGTGTGCGGCGCCAGCACCACGGTGACGCGCGGCGGCCATGTCCGCCGGTGCACCAACGAGAACTGCAAGACCGAGCATTTCCCGCGTACCGATCCCGCCGTGATCATGCTGGTCCATCACGGCGACAAGTGCCTTCTGGGTCGCAGCCCGCATTTCCCGCGCGGCATGCATTCGACCCTGGCGGGCTTCGTCGAGCCGGGCGAGAGCTTCGAGGACGCCGTTGCCCGCGAGGTCTTCGAAGAGGTGAGGGTGCACGTGAAGAACGTCACCTACCGCTCCTCGCAGCCCTGGCCGTTCCCGGCTTCGGTGATGATCGGCTTCCATGCCGAGGCCGAATCGCTCGACTTCGCGGTCAACCAGTCCGAACTCGAGGCCGCGCGCTGGATGAGCCGCGAGGACCTCAGGCCCGAGAACATGCCCAAGGACGGCTCGTTCTTCATGCCGCGCCGCGATTCCATCGCCCGCCGCCTGATCGAGGAATGGCTGGGTCACGAGGCCGGCCCGTCGATCAGTGGTTAGCCCGCGGCATCCCGACCGGAGCCTCGCGCAGCGAGGCGCAGCGGAGGGACCTGTTCAGTTTCTGCCTCTTGAAGAAGAGGTCCCTCGGCTTCGCTTCGCTCCGCTCGGGATGACAAAATGACCGCCCAGCTCTTCACACCCGTCGAGCTCGGCGGCGTGACGCTCCCCAATCGCATCGTCGTGTCGCCGATGTGCCAGTACTCCGCCATCGACGGCAGCGCCCAGCCGTGGCACCAGGTGCACTACGGCATGCTCGCCATGTCGGGTGCCGGCCTGCTCTGCCTCGAGGCGACGCATGTCGAGCGCGACGGCCGCATCACCCAGGGCTGCCTTGGCCTCTACAGCGACGAGAACGAAGCGGCGCTGAAGTCGATCGTCGACTGGGCGCGCGGCTGGATGCCCACGGTCAAGCTCGGCATCCAGCTCGCCCATGCCGGCCGCAAGGCCTCGGCGCAGCGGCCGTGGAAGGGCGGCGGCCCGCTCACCCCGGCCGATGCGCCCGACCTGCCATGGACCACGGTCTCGGCCTCGGCCATCCCCTACGATGCCAACTGGCACAGGCCGGTGGCGCTCGACGCCCTCGGCCTGAAGCGGGTCAAGCAGGCCTTCGTCGACGCCACCTTGCGCAGCGCACGGCTGGGCTTCGACGTCGTCGAATTGCACGGCGCGCACGGCTACCTGCTCAGCCAGTTCCTGTCGCCGCTCAGCAATCGGCGCGGCGACGAATACGGCGGTACCGCCGACAAGCGCCGCCGCTTCCCGCTCGAAGTGTTCGAGGCCTGCCGCAAGGTCTGGCCGGCCGGCAAGGCGATGGGCATGCGGCTGTCCTGCGTCGAATGGGTCGAGGGCGGCGTCGGCATCGAGGACACGATCGAGACCGCGCGCCAGCTCAAGGCGCTGGGTTGTGACTTCATCGACGCCAGCTCGGGCGGCAATGCCGCCGCCCAGAGGATCCCGGTGGCGCCGGGCTATCACGTCGAGTTCGCCAGCCGCATCCGCAAGGAAGCAGGCATCAAGACCTGGGCGGTCGGCATCATCACCGAGCCGGAGCAGGCCGAGCGCATCATCGCTTCGGGCCAGGCCGACTGCACGGCCCATGCACGTGCCTTCCTGCTCGATCCGCGCTGGGGTTGGAACGCTGCCCGCGCGCTGGGAGTCGAAACACCGCCCTTGCCGCTGCCTGCCGTCCGCGCCACAACTATCCTGCCGTTCAAGCCTCAGCCCACCTTGGCCAGGGCAGCTGACTAGAGCGGGAGACTTTATGCCAAGTGTGCTGTTGGCAGAGGACGAGTTCCTCATCCGCGCCGTGATGGTCGACGCCTTGAACGCGGTCGGCCTCGACTGCATCGAGGCGGCAACGGGGCAGGCCGCGCTCGATGTCGTCACCGGCGGGGCGCCGTTGGCGGCCGTCATCGTCGATATCGGCCTGCCCGACATGTCCGGTGAAAAGGTGATCGAGGCGGCGCTGCGGCACCGTCCGGACATGCCGATCATTCGCTGCTCGGGCGACAGCGCGCCGACCGCAGTAGCCAGCCCGCGGATCCACGTCTTTCCCAAGCCGTATAGCGTCGACGACCTCTCGCGGTTCGTGGCGTCGCTCGTGCGCAAGGCTTGATCTCAGGCTGCACGAAATCGGTTATTCTCTGCGGCGATGAGCGATACCGCGTCCCCACCGGCACCGCCGAAACCGGAGTCCCAGAAGCCCGAGGCGCCGGCGCCCGACGCACCGGCCTCGGCGCCCAACACGGCGGAACCGCCCGCTCAGCCCGCGCCGCCGTCCGCTTCGGTCGCGGCGCCCGCCGCAACTGCCGCTGCGATTCCCGCTTCATCAGCCGACCAGCCGATGGCCAGCCGTGTCGCGAGCCGCGTGCGGCGGCTCGTGGCCGTCGTCGGCACGATCCTGATC
>JAEZHS010000354.1 GCA_023436825.1 Pseudomonadota bacterium
GTGCGGGTGAGCCTGGTGCTCGTGTCTGTCTGGTTGGGCAGGACCGCCGAGGCTGCGGGCTTCAGGAGGACGTCATCGAAAGTGAGCGCTTCCTGAAACTTCATGCCAACCTCCGTGAGGAGAAACAAAAAAGGCGGCCCGTCCCTCCTGAAGAAGGCGGCCGCCGGGTTGGCGGCGCTTTGTACACTAAGGCGCAGGGAGCGCAAGGGGTTGTGGGCGGTGGAAATAGTCGGTCGCCGGCCGCCCGTTGCGGGCACGAAACTAGCCGCGGAAGCCCGTCCCCACGACATACATCTCCGCCGAATCGGCTCGGCTGGCCTCGGGCTTCACGTGCCGCACCTTGGTGAAGTCCCGTTTCAGCCGGTCGAGCAGGGTGCGCTCGGTGCCGCCGCGCAGCACCTTGGCGACGAAGCTGCCGCCCGGCTTCAGCACCTGGCGGGCGAAGTCGTGGGCCGCCTCGGCGAGCCCCATGATGCGCAGGTGATCGACCTGGGTCTCGCCGGTCGCCGCCGCCGCCATGTCGCTCAGCACCACGTCGGCCGGCCCGCCCAGCAGTTCCTCGAGCACGGCGGGCGCGTCGTCGTCATAGAAATCCTTGGCCAGCACGGTGGCGCCGGCGACCGGCTCGACGGGCGTCAGGTCGAGGCCCACCACGACTCCCCTGCTCTGCAGCGGCCGCACGCGCTCGACCGCGACCTGGGTCCAGCCGCCTGGCGCGGCGCCGAGGTCGACGACGCGGGCGCCGGGCTTGAGGAAGCGGAACTGGTCGTCGAGCTGCAGCAGCTTGAAGGCGGCGCGCGAGCGGTAGCCGCGCTTCTTGGCCTCGGCGACGTAGGGGTCGTTGAGCTGGCGCTGGAGCCAACGCTGGGACGACACCGTGCGGCCGCGCGCGGTCTTCACCCGCACGGTGGCTCGGCGTCCGGTGGGCTTGCTCGATTTATTCTTGGTCACGGCAGCGGAACGGATCTGCCTCGCGGTCGGCCTGGCGCATGAGGTCCATTAGCACGCCCTCGCGCAGGCCGCGATCCGCCACGCGCACCATCGGCGCCTGCCACTGGCGGCACACCGCCTCGAGGATGGCGCCGCCGGCCAGCGCCAGGTCGGCGCGCTCGTTGCCGATGCAGGGCATGTCGGTCAGCTCGACGACGGACTTCTCGGAGAGCTGGTCGCAGATGCGCAGGATGGAATCGCGGCCGATGCGCGAGCCGTCGACCAGGGTGCGGTTGTACCGCTTGAGGCCGAGATGATGGGCGCTCACCGTCGTCACCGTGCCCGAGGCGCCGACCATCTGGACCTCGCCGCGGGCGATCGCCTCGCCGATGCCGTGCCTGGCGCAGAACGGGCGCAGGTCGGTGCGGATGCGCTCGACCATGTCGTCGTAGCAGGCGCGGGTGACGGGCTGCTCGCGCGGCTGGCCCTTCACGCAGGACTCGGTGAGCGTGACGACGCCCCACGGCACCGAGGTCATGTCCAGAAGCTCGGTGGCGACGCCGCCCAGGCCGTCGGTGCGCCGGGAGACCTTGATCCAGCTCACCTCGGTGGAACCACCCCCGATGTCGACGAGGAGGCCGAACGGGATCTCGGGATCGAGCAGGTTCTCGCAGCTCGCCAGCGCCAGCCTGGCCTCCTCGGCGGGCGGGATGACCTCGAAGCAGAGGCCGGTGCGTTCCTTGACCAGGGCCAAAAAATCCTCGCCGTTGCAGGCGCGGCGGCAGGCTTCGGTGGCGATGTGGCGGGCGCGGCTGACGCGATGGCGCTCGATCTTGGCCGCGCAGACGCCGAGCGCCGCCAGGGTGCGCTCTATGGCATCGCCGCACAGCGACCCGTTCAGCGCCACTCCCTCGCCCAGCCGGACCGGCCGGGAATAAGCATCGATCACCTCGTAGCCGTCGACCGATGCCCGGGCCACCAGGAGCCGGCAATTGTTGGTGCCGAGATCGATGGCGGCGAAAGTGTGCGCGAAACGACCGCTGTGCCAGCCTCCTCTGTTCCCCCCTGCTTGGGGAGTGGATTCCCCGGCCATTTGGAACTCTTTCCTTGGGCCGATGGTAACCCAGGGACGCAGCCAGGGCGAGAGGGGACGCCATGAGTTTCCAGGCGCCGGGCCACGCCCCGGGCTCGGCCCGGACCGCCTCGCGCGGCCGGGTCACGGCCGGGGGTGGCAGTTTTCGAGAATCGTCGGCAGCAGCAGCGTCGCAACGTAGACGTCTCCCCATCGCGGGTGCCTGACCCCTTAAGATGGCATTGAGGCGACTCGCCAGCACCGGCATGTCCTTCTCGCGGATGAACGGCGCCAAACTCAACAGCTTGCTGGTGATCTGTGGGACCTTCTCCCATGAGTTGCCGTCATTGTGGGCATCGCGCAGCATGTTCGACGACGAGTTGCCGACGCGGACCTCGACGCACGGATTCTCGGTTGTTCCGACCGCTGCTTGCGCGAACGTCGATCATTGACTGATCGCGCATCACTCCCGAACAGTGCTGCGGGCTTTCTCGACCGGGTCGAGGCAGCCGATGCGGACAGCTGGCCAAGCCGCCAAATCCTTCCGGGCGAAGTCCCCATTAAAGACGCCAACGGCGAATATCTGCCCCTGGTAACGACCGGCTGGACACGCCCCGCGGCGCCATAGGGATGTCTGGTACATCGAGACGCTCGCTCACCTTGCGCCTCAGCCAGTATTGTAGCCGATATCTAAGAGGCCCTCTCCAGGGTGGGACGTGAGGCAACAGCAAGTGACGTCCGGCTACTCTCGGTCTAGTCCCTGCGTGCTTCAATGCATAGGCTGTCGCTTTCGCGCTCGTTTAGATCGAGCAACCCCGGTTCGTCGATATGCGTGCGGCCATTCTCCATCACTTCGGGGCTCACGAAGCCCGCCTCCTCGACCAGCGCCAGTAGGGATTCGCGATCGTACATCCAGTGATGGCCGCGGCCCCCGCTTAGCATCCGGCGTAGCCGTGCGACCGGGCTGCGCGGCTTGTCGAGATCGAACTGAAGATGACGCAGAAACCCATCGGCATCGCTCAAGCGCAGATACTGGAAGGCCGCGTTGCGCAGGTCCGGCACCGCCAGCCGCAGAATGGCGCCCGGCTTCAGCACGCGCCGGCACTCGGCCAGGAAAGACCGTGCCTCCGTCCGGTCGAGGTGCTCCAGCATGTGCGACGCGTAAACCGCATCGACGGTATCGTCGCCGTGAGGGATGCGACGCGCGGCATCGGCATGCCGGATGTGATGGCTGCGGCAGAAGGCGACGAAATCGAGCGCGTGCTGATCGATCAGCCCAAGCCGCGCCAGGAGCAGCGCCAGCAGCGGCCAACGTGCCATCCAGACCGACGGGGAGTTGTCGTAGTTGATCCAATCCGGTGTCGGCGAGCGGCCGCAGCCGATGTTGAGGCGCGTCGGCATACCCGTCTAGATGTCCAGGGTCGACAGGAACTGGCGCCGCGTGCCACGCAGCACCAGGCATGTGAGACGGCCGCTCACGAACGCCCCCGTGTCGACATTGACGCGATGGCCAAGGTCCTGCGGCAAGTCGCAGATCGTGTGGCCGTGCACAACCACCTTGCCCGGCAGGGCCGGCCGGGCGCGCAGGAACTCATCGCGGATCCACAGCATATCGGTGGGATTCTGCTTCTCGAGGCTGATGCCCGGCCGGACCCCGGCATGCACGAACAAATAATCACCTACGGTGTGGTGCAGAATGCAGGACCGGTAGAAGGCGACGTGGGCCCGTGGCACCGCCTCGGCCAGCGCACCACGCAGTTCGGCCACCCGTTGCTTCGTATCGGGATAGCCCCTCAACGGCACGCCATAGGACATCAGCGTCTCAAGGCCGCCGTAGGACAGCCAGTCCAGGCCGTCACTGCGCCCGTCGAGGAAGTCGAGCAGCGCCTCCTCGTGATTGCCCAGCAGGCGCACCGTGGCGAAACCCGGCAACGGATCACGCAGCAGCCGCTCGACCACACCGCGGCTCGATGCACCGCGATCGATATAGTCGCCCAGGAAGATCAGGCTGCGTTCGGTGTCACCAGGATGCCCCGCCGCCTCGGCAGCAATGCGGCCGAGCAGCACCTCAAGCAGGTCGGCCCGGCCGTGAATATCGCCGACAGCGTAGACGGCATGGCCGTCTGGAACGGACGCCGGCTTAGCCGGTGATGACACTCGTCCGAACCACCGTGACCAGATCTGGCGCGTGGGCTGCCCCTATCGTTTCGCCAGCGTCAACCGCGGCCGTGACGCGTTGGCCGGCGCCTCGGTTCCCGCCCCGTAATAGCCACGGTAGCGCGAGTAGTAGTCGCCGTGGTCGCCGTAGCCGTAGCGGGCGTGCTTGGCGAGGTTGACACGGTTGATGACGACACCGACGTGGCTGCTGACGCCAAGCAAGGCGGAGATCGCCGTCTTGACGACCTCACGCGGCGTCTTGGCCCACTGCACGATGAACACCGTGTAGTCGGCAAGGCGCGCGATGATGCGCGCATCGGACACAGCCATGACCGGCGGGCCGTCGAGGATCACGAGGTCATAGCGCTCCGAGAAGGTGGCGAGTGCGGCCTTCATGGCGTGCGATTCGAGGATTTCCGGCGCGTTCGGCGTGTTGGGCCGCGCCAGGATGTAGTCCACGCCCGAATTGTCGTGGCGCTTGGTGCACTCCTCCAGGGTCTTCAGGCCCATGAGATAGTCGTCGATCGTGCCGCCGCGCTCCTTCAAGCCGAGCGCCGTCGACATCCTGGCCTGGCGCAGATCGAGGTCGACGATCAGCACGCGCCGCGAGGCGTTCATCTTGGTGAGGAGGCCGCCCAAGGCGGCGACGAAAGTCGTCTTGCCCTCGCTCGGCGTCGCGGAGGTGACGGCGATGACCCTCGGGGGACGGTCGAGACTGCCCAGGCTGATGGCGGTGAATACCGCGCGGATCGCCTCGGCGGCCGGCGAGGTGGTGTTCTCCAGCACGTGGGCGACGACGTTGGAGCGCTGCGAAGCGGCCCCCTTGACCTCGGGCACCATGCCGAGCACGCCGACGCCGGTCGCGTCCTCGACTTGGGCAGCCGAGCGGAATACCCGGTCGAGCTTCTCCGCGGCGACGGCGCCAGCCATGCCGAGCAGGCAGCCGATCACGAAAGCCGCCATCAGGCCGGTCTTGTAGTTCGGCGAAGACGGCGCGCCGGACGGATGGGCGTAGGCCAGGATGCGCGCATCGGCCCGCTGGATGTCCTGCTGCTCGCGCAGTTCCTTGAAGCGCGTCAGGAAGCTCTCGTACAAGGTACGGTTCGACTGCGCCTCGCGCTCGAGCTGCTTCTGCTCGGCCTCATATTGGGTGGCGGTGCCGGAAACGACGGCGGCCTTGTCGACCAGCTCCTTGAGCTCGTCCTCCTCGGCCTTGGCGGCGTCGAGCTCGGCACGCACGGCGAGCGTGATGCGCAGGGTCTCGCTCAGAAAGCGGGCGCGCACGCTGGCAAGCTCGTTGCGGGCCTGCACCATCTTGGGATGATTGTCGCCCAGCATCGACGAGAGCTCGGCCATCTTGCGGGTCAGCTCGGCGTCCTGGATGCGCAGTGCTGCCAGCATAGTATTGCCCGACACTTCGGCGATGTTGGCGATCTCGCCAGGATTGAGGCTTGCCTTGCTCAGCGCCACGAGACGCGCCTCGCGCTCGATGCGCTTGGTGCGCGCGCCAAGATACTTGGTGTTGAGATCGGACAGAGTCTGGGACGACACTGCCCCTTCGGGACTGCCGGCCAGGCCCTTGTCGCGGCGATAGGAAGCGACGGCTTCCTCGGCGACTTGCAGGTTGCGGCGCAGTTCGGCCAGACGCTGCTCGAGCCACTCGGTGGCGCGGCGGTTGGCCTCGTTCTTGGTGTCGATCTGGTCGGCGAGATAGGCCTCGGCGATGGCGTTGGCGATGCGCGCCGACATCGTGCCATCGGGGCTGTCGACGGTGATCAGGATGACGAAGGTGCGCCCCAGCAGGGTGACGCTGAGGCCCCCGGAAACAGCACCGATCGCGGCGCGGCGGCGCGGATCGCTTTCCTCCGCCGGGCGGCTCGAGCGGGCCTGCTGAGCGGAAGGCTGCGGCTTGGGCGCCGGCGCCAGCAAGGTCGAAATCCCGGTAGCCCACAGTTCACGTAGCGGCGCGAAGGCGGAATCGATGAAGCCTGGCGGCTTGGTCCCGTTGAAATCCGGATTGTTGGCGAGGCCCAGCTTGTCGACGACACGGCCGATCAGGAACTCGGATTGGATGACCTCGAGTTCGCTCTGGATAGCGCCGAGGTTCATCGTGTCGACGCCCGAGAGTGCCGCTTCGGTGCTGACGGGCTTGTATGTACGGGTGTCCAGCAACAGACGGGCCGACGCCTTGTACATTGGCGTGGCCTGCGCGATGATCAACGCCATCAGCGCAACGGCGACGAGACCGCAACCGACGATCAGCGCCTTGCGGCGGTTAAGCAGACGGAGCCATTCCCACAGCTCATTGGGCGCCTCGCCGACCCGAACGGGGGCGAGAGCGCCCGACTCGGACGCCGGAACGATCCGGTTTATGGCCCCATCGTCCACGATCTGATCGGCCTTAGGAAACGATCCCATCCCATTTAACTCCGCGACAAAGTATACTCGCGACCACACCCACAAACGACACCCGGCCGCTCTCTTTCGAGACCAGCCTGACGCTTCGGAACTCTACGAGCGGTCCCACACCGCTCTCCCCAAACACGCCTACGCTTACGCCACTACGCCGGCCCTAGGTCAGAACCAACGCTCCGGCACACGGATGATGTCGCCCGGCCCCACCGGACTGTCTTCCGTGACGCTCTCTTCCATGCCTCGCGTCTGATTGAAACGCTGAATTGTCATACGCGCCTTCGACGCCCGGCGGGTGAAGCCGCCGGCAATCGCTATGGCTTGTGCCACATTTATCCCCGACACATAGGGAAACGACCCGGGTCGACCAACTTCGCCCAGGATGTAAAAAGGACGACGCGCCACTAGGTCTACACTCAATCTGGCCACGCGCAAGAGGCCATCAGTGCGATAACGTGTGCGCAGCAGTTCCTCGATCTCAGCCGGGGTCATCCCCACAACCTGAACGCGACCGGCCATGCGGGGGGAAATCATCCCCGCCGAATCGATCTCGTACTCGCCTGACAGCTCGGGATCGGACAGCACGGTGACCCGGACGCGGTCGCCCGGCGCCACCCGATACTCGGCCATCCGGATCGTCTGAGTCACTTGGGACGGCTGCTGCAGAGTGCTGACTGTCATGGGCGGCTGCGGGTCACACGCCGTCAGCCCCAACGACAGCACGATCACCGGAGGCACGAGCCCACGGCACAGGACGGCCAACAACCTAAGAAGCATTGCGATGCTTGACCTCACGACATCACCGCCTGGCAACCAATCGGATGGAGAAGAAGTTCCGGGTGTACTGCGGACCGCCGGCAGCGACGTCAGTTGTAGTGCCCGAGCTGAACTCGTACAGGGGACCGATCGAGTAGTGCGGATTGACTTCGTAGAGCAACCCGATCGACCCCTTGAAGAAATAGTCCGACCGGGGGTTGACCGCCAAGCCCGGGGCCGCCGTGTAATCGGCAACATTGTACGAAATGCCGCCAACGGCTTTCCACGGGTAGTGGACGTCATACGTAAAATCGATTCCGGCAACTGTCGAAACGTAGTTCTGATAGTTGGTCAATGCCGATTCATTGATGGTCCGCATGAGCGTGGGGCGCAGAATCAGAGGCTCGTAGCCGTTCCACGTGCCGCTAAGGGAGAAAGTGGTAGCCGTCGTCGGCGTTCCGGTGGCGGCATAAGTCTGGCTGGTCATGCCAACGGTGCCTTGAAGCGCGCTCTTGGCGCTGAGGGTGAGGGCCGCGCCGGCTCCGATACTCCAGCCGGTCGAATCGCGCTGCTGACCGGCCGCGTTGACGGTGTCCACATAGACCCGTTGATTGATGCTCGGTGAAATGAAGACCGACAGGCGGTCGTCGATGACCTCGTAGCCGAGTTGGAGACTTTCTTGGTATTCGGTGCGGTCGCGGCTTGCCGCCGGCAATCCAAGCGACGTGATGGTGCTATAGTCGTAGTACCAGTAGCGCGTTGCCGCTCCCGTGAGCTGATAGAAAAGCCGGTTGAACTTCTGATAGAGCGACGCTTCGATCGGCACCGAATCGACGACTGTCGGCGCCTGAGCAAACGAAACGTTTGGGGTGCCGAGCGCTTCGGTGTTGCGCTGAAAGGCGATGCGGCCGTTCAGCCAAAAATCGGTCTGAATATCGAGCCGACCATCGAGCTGGACAATATAGTTCTGAAAGTTTTGAGTCGGCGCGCTGGCGTAGAAGCCGAAGCCGCCAGCAGCCAGAAACCGCAAAGAGTGATTGGCCCACTCCGAACGCAATTCGAGCGACGGTCGAATCACTGCGATCGCCGAAGCCGTCGTCGGCGCCGGCGTCGCGAAGACGTTGTCGTCATATCCGAAGTTGAGGTCGAGCACGGGGAACAGCGTGAATGCGCCAACGCTGATCCCCAGCTCGCTCACAGGGTTGGCTGCGCCGCCCGAAGATCCGGACGACCAGTCCGGCAGCTCTACCTGCGGCGTTTGCTGTTCCAGGGTCTGCCTCGCCGGCGACAGTGTCTCGACCTGGGCGTGGGCCGCCGTTGCTGCGCATGACAACAGCACCCAGCCGAGCAAGGGAGACCAGACGAACTGGGTGCGACTGGCGCGAATCGTCATGGGACTGGCAGGCCACCCCGGCAACGGTCCAAGCGTCGACTGAACGAGGCTATGCTTTGGCCCCGCAACGCTAGGTGTTGCTGGCTTTGTTCGTTGGGTCATAGACAGTCGGAGGCGCCGGCGTCAGCGACGCCGCTGGTGGCAGCGGAGGTGGACCGGAAACGACTGGTGGCGGCGCCGGCGGCGAAGTGTCGGCCGGAGGTAGCGCTACAGGCGGTGGCGCTGGGGGCACGGTCGAAGCGGAGGACGTCACAATGGCATTGACCAGTGCTGTCAGTTGCTCGCTCGTCGCGTTGCCGCCGACGATCTGCGCCAGGAGCTGATTGATCGACGTCGTGTCACCGCTGCTCAGCATCGTGAGCTGGGCCGGCGTCAGCGCCAAGCCAGGCACGTTTGGCAGCGGTGGCGCAAAATTCAGACCCGGCGCCGGTGCAGCGATGTCGAGACCACCCGGTGCGGAAATCGGCGCAATATTCTGCAACGGTCCCGCGCTCTGCAGTGGACCGGCATTCTGCAGCGGTCCGGCGCTCTGCAGTGGGCCCGCGCTCTGCAACGGGCCAGCGCCTTGCAGCGGTCCCCCACCCTGGAGGGGCCCACCGCCTTGAAGCGGACCAGCTGTCTGCTGCGACCCCGGGCCTCCGGGCGCGCCAGAGCCAGGCGGCGTTGCCTGATGCGGTCCTGTACCCTGTAACGGCCCCGCACCCTGCAGCGGGCCTGCACCTTGCAACGGTCCGCGGCCCTGCTGGGGCCCGCCCCCCTGCTGTCCCTGACCTTGGTCTGGCTGAAGCGTGCCCTGTGCGGCAGACGCCGCTCCTTGCGCCTGGTTTTGCTCCGCCTGCGCTTGCTGCCCGTCTGGAGTCTGCGCATGCGATGCGGTAACCATCAGCAGGACAGACGCCGCCGCAACACACTGCGCCCCAAGTGCAAGTTTAGTCATGTAGACCGACCCTGCCGCCGCGGCACCCCGCCGTTGCAGCCTGAATTTGAACGTTTACGACCGCTTGGCCCGCTTCGATTTGCCGAATCGGTTCCCACCCAAGCTGACTGCCAAAATACCGAATTGCATGCGTCAAGCAAGACCCAGGGCAGCTTGCGCGGCATCGGCGGAGGTTTGGCAACAGTCATCTCGGATGCCCCAAAAGCCAGCCGGAACAGCTAGATATACTATTCGCTGCACAACGAGCCTTAAAGCTCGCCAGCGGTCACTGTGCCTAGTCATAGCAAAATTAACCGCATCGTAAACGCAAAAAAGAGAATCACTCGCATTGAGTGCGTCGGCGAGCGGTGCTGTTCGCGACTTGCTCGAGCGCCTCCGCAAAGCCCGCGACATCTCCGCACGGCACGCGCCAATATCCGACCTTGGAAGGTCGAGCGAGAAGATCGACGTCGGAATCGGTACTGCCGACGAACAGGGTCGGCCGGCCGGAATCGATGCAGGCATAGACCTTCGACGGCATGACGTAGCCAACGAAGGCGTCCTTCAGTGTCACAAGATGCGCATCGGCTGTGCTCAGCAGACCGGCCAATCGCTCGATCGGCACCGGCGGCGAGCGATGAAAAGGCAGGCCATGCGCGGTAAGCCGTCGCGCCAAGTCGTCAGCGCCGGCGCCGGTCGCGCTCAGCCACAACCGCACCCGCCCGGTGCCCTCGCGGTGATGGCGCGCATAGCCTTCGGCGACCGTATCGACCTCGTGCGCCACGCCATAATTGCCGGCGTAGAGCAGCACGCAGGAATCCGCCAGTGCATCCGGCAAAGGCTCGCCTGCTTGACCGACGGCGAAGAAGACTGGCGAGCCGTCGCGCACCAGCGCGATTCGCGCCGGCGAAACGCCGGTTGCGCTGAGACGGCGCTTCTGATCGATGCCCAACACCTCGAAGCCGTCGATCCGCCGACGCCAGAAATTCGTGAGCGCCAGCAACAGGGCGAGCGAGCGGGATGGACGGGTTTGCGCGGCGATCAGGCATTCGGGGTGGAAGTCGGTGATGCGGTAGACCAGGCGCCCTCGCCACAGGAATTTCAACGGCGCCAGGAGATGGATCATGAACGGCGGCGAGCCTGTGAACAGCACGCCTTCGGCAACGCGAAGGTAACGAAAGCTTGCCACGACGAGACGCATGTCGGTCCACAGCGTCCATATCAGCCGGCTGAGCAGCGACCCGCGCGGCACCGACCGCGCCGCCAGCCGCACCTCCGTCAAAGTCCCCTTCCCTCTTGCTTCGCGCCGCACGGAACCGCCGCCCGACGCAAGGCCGATCAGCGTGACGTCGTGCCCCTGCTCGGCCAGAGCCCGGGCGCGCAGTTGCATGTACTGGCCGACGGCGCCGAAATCGGGCGGCAGCCAGTCGGCGATGATGACCACCCGGCGCTCCGTCGCGGGATCGAACGGGCTTTGAGCCAGCAGGTCCATCACGGCCGTGCGGCGCGCTTCTGCTGCCGCGCCAAGACCGAGCCGTAGAGATCGGCCATGCGGCGGCCCACGCTTGGCCAGCCATAGTGCGCGACGACATGGGCACGCCCCGCCGCGCCCATGGCACGGCTGCCGGCCGGATCATCAAGCATTGCGGTGATCCCTGCTGAGATCGATGTCGGAGCCGAGTCGACGACGCGGCCGGCACCGCTCTCGCGCACGATCTCGGACATGCCGACGTCGGGTGTTGCCAGCACCGGCAAGCCCCGCCGCATCGCCTCGAAGGCGGCGAGCCCGAAATTCTCCGACAGCGACGTCATTGCAAACATCCGCGCGGCGGCAAACAGCGCCTCCTTGTCCGCCCCCTCAACGTGGCGCGCCACGATCGCCACCCTGTCATCGACGCCGACAGCGCGTGCCAGCTGAGCCAGCGATGCAGCGTAGCCATCGGCATCGTCGCCAGCCAGCACGAGCCGAGCGGCCGGCGCCTGCGGCAGGGCGGCGATCAACCGATCGAGAGCCTTCTCCCAGCTGATGCGGCCAAAGGCCAGCACCGAAGGCCCTGAAGCTATGGCGGCGGCGATGTCGCCTGACAGCGGCGCGTTTGAAGGCGGCGGCGGATCGTCGACGCCGTGTGCAATGGTAGCGATCAGCGGCAGCTTCCAGCCGAAACCGGAAAGATGGTCCGCCTCGACCGACGACGTCGTGTGGACGGCCGCAGCGCCCTCGAGGTTGGCGCGCTCGATCAGGGCGATCCATGCGGCCTTCACCCACCGGTTCTTGCGGCGGATCAGTTCGGGTACCAGCATGCCGCGTGGCGAGATGACATACGGAACGCCCCGCGCACGTGCGGCGCGTGCCCCGGCCCAGATCGGCCAGAGATAGGCGGCATGCAAATGCACGACGTCGAAGCTGCCGACCGAGGCGGCAAGCGCGCGGTGCATCGACGACGACCAATAGAGCCGGCGCAGCCAGCGGCTCGCGAAGTAGGTGACCTTGACGCCTTCCAGGTCGACTGGCCGCCCCAGCGGCACGTCGCTGTCGCCTGGCCCGTCAACGCTTGTCGTGAAGACATGAACGTCGTGGCCGTCGGCCGCCAGGGCCCGGCAAAGCGCGTGGACCGAACGGATCGGCCCGCCGTATCGAACGGCGGGCAGGTAGGTCGGAACGACGTGAAGAAGGCGCAAAAGGCTCGTCCACCAGTTCGGCCGCCGGCGGGTTGCCGAGCCATCCTGTCCCCGCGCACCAACCGGCGTTGCACGCCGGGGCTTGCAGGATCACTGGGTTCAATAGCATAGGTAAATGGGGAATGGCCTCTCAGCGTGAAGCAGGTCCAGGCGGCGTGACGTCTTGAGCGACAAGGTCTCCATCATCGTGCCGACCCGCAATCGCCGGGATTGGTTGGGCCAGGCGCTGCGCAGCGCCCGCGAGCAGACATGGCCGAACAAGGAGCTGGTGGTCGTCGACGAAGCGTCGACCGATGACACGCTCGCCATGCTGGCTGCCGAGTTGCCGGAGGCGCGTGTGATCAAGCACGAGACGGCGCGCGGGCCGAGTGCGGCGCGCAACTCCGGCATTGCGGCGGCGAGCGGTGATTGGATCCTGTTTCTCGACGACGACGACGTGCTCCATCCCGAGCACATCGAATCATTGATGAAGGCGTCGAAGGAAGCGCCCGAGGGTGCTGTCGTGTCGGGCCGTTGGCGGCGCTTCGCTGTCATGGGCGACAAGGTGCGGGTCGGACCGGTCGTCTGCGCACCGCCCAACCGGCGCGGTCTCGATACCCTGGCCGAGATCCTGGAGCCGATGGGTGAAGGCACGATATGCGGCCATTCGCTGCTCTGGCCGAAGGCCCTGCTCGCCAAGGTGCCATGGGACGAACGTCTTTCGGCGAACGGAGACAGCGACTTCTTCGGCCGCGCCATCCTCGCCGGCGCACAGATCGTCGGACGCCCGGTCGGCATGGCCTACTATCGCGTCCATCAGGGTGAACGCGTGTCGTCGGCAACGACGCTACGGCGGCCACTGTCGGCGGCGCAATACCGCCTGAAATGGTCGCAGCTGCTGCTTTCCCATCCCGAGCACGAGATCTTCGCGCCGGCCATGCGCAATGGCTTCATGGCGCTGCTCATCGCCCTGTCAGGCTTGCCGGAAGCGCGCGGACTCGTGCCGATCCTGAAAGACGCCTACTCGTTGTGGGGCGGTGAGGGCTATTTCGTCTCCAACCCACCACTCAACCCACTCAAGCGCATCCTCGCGTCGGGCGTGCTGCAGCTCGGCGGTCCATCCAGCCTGCACTGGCTGTTGAAGCAGGCGGCGCAACCTGGTCGCCTGAGGCAGTCGCAAGTGGCGGGCTACTACGATCCCATAACCGATGAAGACCGGGCGGATGCGACGACAATCCGCTCCTTCGTATGAAGCTCAAAATCTACTTTAGGCCGGCCGTTCCCGTCGCCTTGCTGATCGTCACAGCTTGCCTTTTCTGGGGTGCCGCGCTGGCGCTGGGGTCCGGCGTCGCAGCGGCGATCGCGCTGGCGGCCGCGCTTTTCTACACGGCACTGTCCGCGTTCGGCACGTTGGCGCTGCTACGTCTCGCGATCCTCGAGCAATGGCGCGACTGGCCGGGCCCCGAGCGCCTGCTCATCCTCGCGCCGCACGAAGACGATTGCGTCATCTCCGCTGGCGGCGTGGGCGCCCTCAATCGGCGGATCGGCGGCACGACCCGTGTCGTCTATCTGGCGCCGGACGAGGCCCCGGGCATGGCCGAACGTCGCGCCGCGGAGGCGCGAGCTGCCTGGCGAACGGCCGGCGTCGAAGACGACGACGTGCTGCATCTCGATCTGTTGCCGCCCTTGCGGAAGCGCGATCCGCACAAGCTGCGCCGGGCCGCGGACAGGCTGCGCTCGATCATCGACGAATTCCGGCCGACTGTCGTCGTGGTACCGATGTTCGAGGGGGGCCATGTCCATCATGACATGGCGGCGGCGCTGGTGGGCATGGTCGTCGCCAGCGGCGACGGCTTCGATGTCTTCGAGGCGCCCGAATACAGCCCCTACGCCTCGCTTTGGTACACCCCGCATCGCATCGTTGCCCTGTGTGCGCGGTGGCTGTTCGGACTGGTCTCCTACTATGGACCGCCTGATGGCATCGACGGTCGGCCGGTTCACCGATATCGCCTCGCCCCGAACGACCTCGCAGCCAAGCGCCGCATGCTGGCGGCATTCGAAAGCCAGAATGCACCGTCTTTGATGGCAACACGATCGTATCCTGATCGACTGGTTTCGCTTGACCGCAACGCCAGGCGAAGCGTGCCGTTCGACTTCCGTTGGTCGTATCTGCGCTTCGTGCTGGCGATGCGCCGCCTGTTCCCTTCTCGGGTGATCGATCGACTTCTACCGGTCCAGCTTGGCACCATCGGGCGGGAGTGCAATTTGACGAACTGGCCAGAGGAGTGGACGACGGCGCGCGACACATGAGTTGCAGTGGCCGCGCGGTTGGTGGCTAGTGAGGCAAGGCGCCATTTGCTATGGGGTGTGTCGGGAGGGGCGGCATGAAAGGGCAAAGGGGTCATCGTGACCGCAGGACGTACGAAGACCCCCAGATCGTATCGAGCTACGGTCGCCATCGCGAGCTGCAGGCTCCAGAACAGGCGCTTCTCGACGAGCTCTGCCCCGATCTGGGTCGAATGGAAATGCTCGACCTCGGCGTCGGCGCCGGGCGAACCTCGTGGCACTTCGCGCCACGGGTCAAATCCTATCTGGGGCTCGACTACGCGAAGGCCATGATCGAGCGCTGCCGGCGCGATCTACCAGCGTATCAGTTCGTTGTCGGCGACGCCTCGGACCTCGGTTTCGCGGATGACAACTCCTACGACTTCGTGCTGTTCAGCTACAATGGGATCGATCATCTCGAGCCGCCTGCTCGCGAGCGCGCGCTGGCGGAAATGAAACGCGTGTTGCGTCCGGGCGGCATCATGGTCTTCTCCAGCCATAACGCAAATTTCCTCCCGACCATCGTCGATCGCTTCCGCTTTCGGCTCCAGTCGACGCCCCGCGAGACCGCGCGGTCACTGAAATGGGCCATGGTGTTCAACCTGCACAATCCAACGCTGCGCTTCCGCCTTCCGCTCAGTTTCGGCGTGGTCAACGATGGAACGCATTCGTTCAAATCGGCGGGTCTCTACTACATCAGGCCGGACCTGCAGGTTGCGGCGCTCGAGCGGCTGGATATGCAGGACATCCGCTGCGCGCCCAACGAGAGCGCCGACTACAGCCGCGGCCGTGATCCAAGGGTGGCCACCTTCGTAAGCGCTTGGGTCTACTACCAATGCCGCAAGCCCGGCCCGTCGCGCTAGTCGATGGCCTCCTATTCAGTGGAGCTCGTGACCACGCTTGACGCCTTCGAGGCGCTCAAGCGCCCGTGGAACGAGCTCGTCGACAACATGGAATTCCCCGAAATCTTCTATCTCTGGGAATGGAACTTCCATTACTTTCGCCATTATCGCGAGAAAGATCGGCTGCTTATCGTCGTTGTGCGTCATTCATCTGGCCGCATTGCCGCCATCGCTCCGTTTTGCGTGCGCGACGTACGCCGACTCGGTTGTCTGGTGCGGGTGGTCGACACGATCGTGGCCGAAATCGGCGACTACCGGAACATCCTCATCCATTCCGACTATCATCGCGGCCAGATGGTCTCGGCGGTGCTTGATTGTCTGCGCGACAGAAACAACGAATGGGATGTCATCGACATCTCGCAGCTCTGCTCGCGCGATCCGTCGACGTTCCATGTCGTCAACGTCGCGCAGGCCCACACCGACTGGTCGGTGCGTGTCCAGACCCTGACGCCGGTCGCGGTGCGCAAGCTCAAGGCCGGGCGCGTTATCGAAAACACGCAGCGCGTCCGTCGGAGTCGCAACCGCCTAAAGACGCTGATCAAGGATGGGTTCACCGTACGCATCGGCTGCCGCGACATCACCGAGCAGTGGCCGCAATTCACCTCGATGCACCGGCATGCTTGGCGGACCAGCCCGCTCAACACGCCGCATGGCCGCAGGTTCTTCGAGGAATTGACCCGTAGCGAGGGCATGCGGGACAAGATGGAATTCTCGTACATCGAGTTCCAGGGTCGGCCGGTGGCGATGCATTTCGGATTCGTCGACACCCACAAGGTCTACTTCTACATGCCGGCGATGGATCGCGCTTTCCGTCGGGAACGCGTGGGTGCGGCGCTGCTCAGCGCCATGGTCGACCATTACACGAAGACCCACGAGAGGTTCGACTTCTTGCGCGGCATGGAGGAATACAAGGTCTGGTACACAGACGGGCTCGACATGAACGTGCGCGTCGTCGCGTACCGGACAGCAAGCTTCGCGGCCTTCGTCTACAATCTGCGCGAGTCGATCCGCCGCTTCGCGGTCGATCTCGGCTTGCCCAAGGCAGCCGCCCAGGCCGGCCGCCGTGCTCTTTCCAAAATTCGCGGCGACGCCTGACGCGCCGCCTGGACGACAAGGCGGCGGATGCCGCCGTCAGCGGGCCGACAATGGCCTCCGGGGCCGGAACGCTTCCGACATCCTTCGGCTCAAGACCCGCCGTACTTGTCGGCGAGTTCGAGATAGGCCTGCGCTCGCGCCTCAAGGGTGAAGCCCTCGAGGATGAACTGGCGAGGCGCGTAGCGACGGGCTTCGACGCCCTGCCAGAACCTGTCGAAGGCGTCACTGAGACCGGCGCCGTCGGCGAACTTCTCGCCACAGCGCTCGTCCCAGTATGGCATCGACGAGACCGGCGAGAACCGCACCCGATTCGGCACGTACTTCGGGTCCTGCCATTCGCCGCCCTCGTCCCAGACGAGCAGGGGTATGCCGCATGCCATCATCTGCTGGGCCGCAATCCCCTGGGTTTCGTGGCGGCTGAAATAGACCATCGAACGCGCCCGCCGACTGAGCTGGAGCAGGTCCTCCTCGCGGTAGGAGCCGTAGCGCAGCACCTGCACGCGAAGCCGGCGCCGGTCGAGCTCGGCCTGCAGCGGCTCGAGCAGCTCGTGTACGTACCACTCACGTGCCCAGAAGATCTTGTCGTAGATCAACACGTCGATATCGCGGGGCGGCGTCGATTCGTCGTTCCATCGCCGGGTATCGATGCCGACCGGCCAGACTGTGACCCGCCCCGGCCATACCTCGGCGAACATGTCGCGTACCCAGGGACTCGGCACCAGGACTTGCCGTATCGGCCGACGCTTGGGCAGGTCAGGATCGTCGCAGGGATGGCTGTAGATCGACGTGCCAAACAAGATGGGCGTGGCAACCGGAAGCCTGCTCAGGACGTGCGGCTTGCCGATCAAGCAAGCGAGCGCATCCGGATCGTCCCTGACGTAGCGATAGTCGTTGACGCGGTAAGCTGCGCCCAGGCGATCGAGACCGGCCATCAAATTCAGAAAGACCCGCATCGCCCCGCCGGGCTGGTTCGGGCCACGCACCAGCTGCCTGATAAGGCGGCGAGGATAGCGATCGAACGGCAGCCATCGGTCGGGATCCGGCTCCTCATAGAAGAGATTCAGGGGCGGCCGCTTCATCGGCGCGAGCGATCCCTCTCCTGCAAAACGCCGGGCATCATGAAAGCTGGGGCTGGTGGAGTTCGGAGCGGCCCTTGAGCCAGTTCAGCGCCGTTGGGAAGACGAAACGCGCCAGCAAGGTGTAGACAAGGAAGAACATGAAGGTGGCGCCCAGGATCTTGGGCAATGACATCTCAACGCCGTTTTGGCCGACGCCGACGACGAATGCCAGCACGACTGCTTCCTTCAGGAGCCAGGGCTGCTTGAAGGTCATGAAGTATCGAATGACAACCGCGTACAGCAGAGCCAGCACGAAGACGCCGGCGAGCATCCCGGGGAAGCCCAAGTCGACGAAATTCTCCGCCATGTAGCCGACACTGATCGATGTGCCCAACCTCAACTGCTCCGAGGCGTCGCCACGAGCCAGGCGAAGATAGACCTCGGTATCGGACAGCGCCGCCTTGCCGGGAAACAAGAAGCGTGGCTTGAGGACATGCTCGACCGCGTCCTTCCACTGGCCCATGAAGACCGCCTCGGGCGCTGTCTCCTGGACCCCGATCACTGAGCCGAAAATGTCGGTATAGGCCAGGCGGGACAGCAAGGCGTACGACGCCATTGACCAGTCGATGTCGCCGGACGCGGCAATGCGATTGCCGAGATAACCGAAGCGTTCGTCGAACGCCGCCTTGACGTTCTGTGAATCGGAGGACTTGGTCGCGAACTCGCGATACTCCGCCTTCACCGACGTCCAGAACAACGCGAGATACACCAGGAACGCCATGCTGACGAGCGCGACAGCTACTGTCGTTCCCTTGATCTTTACGCGTGCCGCAAGGGCAGCCAGCGCCAGGTAGATGAACACGCCCTTGAAGTCCGACAACAGGCCGGAGAACCCCAGCACGAGCTCGAGTCCGGCTGCCGCCCACATGATGTTGCGCCCCCTTCCGGTCGTCAGGACAGTGGCGAACAACATGAAGAGCAGGACGATCTTGACGCGGCCGAAAGCGTCGAGCGGTTGATCGAGCGCCGGAATGTACATGGCGGCGAGCCGGCAGCCGACAGCAATGAACAGGAAGCCCACGTACATCATGAAAAAATCGACAGGTCGCCACTCATAGTGTGCCGTCCGCTCCTGGAGGGTCGGCGGCCTGGCCCGGCCCAGCACGAAGCGGAACGCGACCGCCATGACGACCAGGCTCGCGAGCATGTACCAGTAGGCGCGCGCGACGTTGGGTCCGTAGAGTCCGTTGGCCAGCGATTCACCGTCGACGATCGACTGAAGGACACGAGAGAAGATCTGCAGCCACTGCCAGAGGAGCAGATAGGCCACCGCCACCGGCATGCCGGGCCGCACGATGAGCTGCAGGATCACCCAAGGGACGATCGCGCCGGCGGCGAAAGCCAAAGGGTCCTGGGAAAATGGCGCGATGAACAGCAGGCCTAGCGCAACGTAGAAAGAGGCGCGCTTCAGAAAATTCAGGTCGAAGGTCGGCACAGGCGCCGACGCCACCTGGAGCGGCATGTAGCGGGAACTCATTGTGACGATTGCGAATCGTGTTGAAGCGGCCAGAGCCGTGTCATTGTAGCCGAGCGCCTGCAGCAAGAGTAGTCGTCGCATCGACGATGGCCGTCGCGGCCCGTACGGGCGAGTAGAACGCCGTCTTGGCCGCAAGGTGGCGACGCGTAAGCTCGGCATCGAACGACAGGACGTTCTCGATGGCCGAGGCGAGCGCGGCAACATCGCCAAGCGGAAAGATCGCTCCGGTCTGACCGGGATCGATGAGGTCTGGTCCGCAGCCGACGGCATCGGATACGATGGCAGGAATCCCGCATGCCATCGCTTCGTTGACGACCAGTCCCCACGTCTCCAGGCCGTCCGATGGGAGGACCAGAAGGTCGGCGGAAGCGTAGACAGCCGGCAGTTCGCTTTGATTCACGAAGCCCATGAAATCAGCATGGACCGACGACGCTGCTGCAATTTGGCGAAGCTCAGCCTCCAGCTTGCCCGAGCCAGCGAATGCAACTTCTACGGGCTTGTCGCGCAGCTGTGCGACAGCGTGCAGCAGGTCGGCCGGATGCTTGCGACCGATCAGCTTGCCGACGAAGAGCACCCGACGGCGGCCCTGCGGGCGTCGTATACCCCTGCTGGCGGCGGCGAAGGCATCGTTGTCGACGCAGTGCGGCGAGAAGAACAGGCGATGCGCCGGGACGCCATAGTGCAGGAGATACTCGCGGTTCCTCTGCCCGACATAGAGGAAACCGTCGAAGCGGCGCAGCAGGTGCGAAAAGGCCAACGCCTTGGCGATGCGGACCGCACCGTTGCGCCGACTGCCGAGCTGCGAATCGCCGCGTACCAGCACGGGCACGCCGAGGCGCCGGCAGGCCCGAACCGCCTGCCAGTAGGAACGCAGCGCCCAGCCCGGCACGATGAAAGCGTCGAACTTGCCGCGCGCGATCTCGTCGCCGATACCGGGCGTGTCGCAGCCGGCGAAACGGTCGGTCGACGGGCGGCGCGCGACATTGACGAGATAGCGACTGTCGTAGCCGGACAGCAGATCGACGTCCCAGTTGAACGCCACGCCGAAGCCCGCGCGCGCCTGCTGCTCCGGCGTCTGCCGGTGGGCGAAGAACACGGTGAGATCGCAGCGCTTGGCGAGCTCGCGGAAGATTGGCGCGTAGTATTGGATGGGATGGCTGACAAGGAAGCCGACGCGCTTGGCCATGTCAGCTGCGCCCCGCTGCCGCCCGCTCGCACGCGAGGTCGAGCGCGGTGGCGAGCGCACGTGTCGAGCCGCGGGCCGAGTAGGCATCGAACGCCAAGCGGTCGACGGCGTCGGCGTCATGGATGGTATCGGTCATGAAGGACTGTAACGCACCAGCCACGTCGCTGGCGCCGGGCAGCGCCGTCTCGGTCAGGGTTACAACGCCGCCGGCACGCGCCGAGCGGATCATGTCCACGGCGGTGCTGTCCTCGTGCAGCATGGCGAAGACCGGCCGGCGCGACAGCATGCCCTGGAATACCTTCGAGGGTGTGTAGTGCGCCTCGGTTGAACCCAGTACCAGGACGGCATCGCTCCTGCTCAGATGGTTGAGGGCGTCGACGTAACCGATGCGCTGCGGATGCTCGTCGACCATGTCGTCGACTTCCATCCGCTGTGCCCGCGGCCGGACCTGATGGCCTTGCGGATCGTCAGGCGAGCGCCCGGTGCCGACGAAATGGACCTTCAGCCGGGCAGCGGCGTCGGGCGCTCTCGCCTTCAGCGCGCGCAGGCCCGCGAGAAAGCGGTCGAGCACCGCGATACCGGCCGGCAACAACGCGCCGGCATAGATCATGTGGAAATGGCCGTCGCCCGGTTGAAACAGAAACGGCGCGCGGCCCAGGGCGTGCACGTGCTCGTAATCTTCCGCCGCGATGCCCATCGGCATGTAGGCGATCACGGCGTTGTCGACGACCTTGGGATTGCGTTCGAGCATGCCCGCCACGTAGCCCGGAGCCATGCCTGTGATCAGGCTCGCTTCGCGCACCGACCATGGCTCGAGGATCGACGCCAGGTGGTAGGAAACCCAGGCTCGGCTCAAGGGCACGTCGATACCGGGCCAGCGATTCACCCAGGGATCCTGGTAGTCGATGCCGAATGGCACGCCGCGACGGCGCCGAATCAGCCGGCCGACCGGCGCCAGGAAGTTCGACGGGATGGTCACCAGCACGAAGTCGATCTCGCCCCTGGCCGCCAGGTCGGTCAGAACGCGGTAGCAGCCCCAGAAGGCGCGCACGCCGATGTCGCCGACCAGGCGGATGGGACGGGTCGGCAGCGTCGGTGCACGGATCACCCTGAGGCCCGTCGCCACCAGCCGCTCGAGGTCGGGATCCGGCCGCTCCTCGTAGCGCGCGGGGTCGCCGGTGACGACGATGGGCTCCCAGCCGAACTCCGGCAGGTAGCGAGACCAGAGGCGGGCCCGGTGGGCGCCGACGAGATTGCTCGGCGCGAAATGCCCGCTCACCAGGGCGACCCGCTTCATTGTCGGGCCGCCAGCGCCGCGCGCGCGCGCTCGTAGAGGTCATAGTAACGTCCGACCACGACCTCCGGCGCGTACTCCTGCTCGGCGCGGCGCCGACAGACGGCGCGGTCGATGCCGGCCGATTTGGCCACCGCCTCGCAGCCCTCCTCGATCGACTTGATGAGGAAGCCATCGACGCCTTGCCGCACGATCTCCGGCAGCGAACCGCGCGGACAGGAGATCACCGGCGTGCCGCAGGCCAGCGCCTCGGCGAAGACAATGCCGAACGGCTCGTCCCACTG
>JAEZHS010000420.1 GCA_023436825.1 Pseudomonadota bacterium
TCATGATCATGAGCGCGCGAGACGCGCGCGGTCCGGAAGATCAGAGCGCCGGCATCACTTCTTTCGCTAAAAGCTCGATCGAGCGCGACGATTCCTCGAACGACAGGTCGCCGAAGGCCAGCCGGCACAGGCAGTAGTTGATGCCCGCGATCTCGTTGTCCTTCTTCAACCGGTCGCGCACCGTCGAGGGCGATCCGGCGATGATGTAGCCGCCTTCCAGGGCCGGCTCGAACTCGGCCGGGATCATTTGGCGCGGCAGGCCCACACCGTGGGCTCGCCAGAGATGGATCAACGCATCGTACCACAGCGCGAAGGCGCGCTTGGCGGCGCTCTGCGCCTCGCGGTCGGTATCGCCGACCACGACGTGTCGGCTGAGCCCGATCAGCGGCAGGTCCTCGTCGGCGCGGCCCAGCGCCTTCCATGCTGCGCGATAGCGCGCCGAGAACTGGCCGACGCCGTCGGCGCGCATGCCGACCACGCTGTTGCAGGCCTGCTTGGCCAGCCGATCGGCGCTCTCCAGCGAGTTGGCGCCGTACCACAATGGCGGATGCGGCTGCTGCACGGGCTGCATCTCCATCGGCACGTCCTTGAAGGTGAAGTACTTGCCCTCGTGGTTCAGCCGCTTCCCGGTCAGGCCCTTCATGATGACCTGCATGGCCTCGGCGAAGCGCTCCGGCCCTGTGGCGGGATCGACGCCGTAATAGCCCACCTCGTAGGGCGAGATGCCACGGCCGATGCCGAGCTCCAGCCGGCCGCCGCTCATCTGGTCGAGCATGCAGATCTCGTCGATCAGCCTGAGTGGATGGTAGAGGTTGACGGTGTAGACCAGCGGTCCGAAGCGCAGCCGCCTGGTGCGCTGGGCCACGGCGGCCAGGAACACGCTGGGCGAGGGCGCCATGCCGAGCGGCGTGGCGTGATGCTCGGCCAGATGATAGCCGTGGAAGCCCGCGCTCTCGTAGAGCTCGATCAGTCGCAGCCGCTCATCGAATTGCCGGCCGAGATCGGGACCAGCCCGGTCCATGTGGTCGAAGACGCCGAATTTCATGACATGATCGCCTTCGGGAGTGACGGTCGCTGATAATGCCGAGAAAGAGCATTCCAACAACGAACCTTAGATCGCAGGCGGCGATGGCCAAAGACATAAATGCAATCGTGGGTGCACTTGATGCCTTCGTCGCCCAGGATGACGGAAATGACGATCGCAGACTCCACGTGCTCCTCGATGGGTTGGACGGTCTGCCAGAATGCAGGTTGGCGATGGACTCGATATTTGCGGTGATGGAACGCTTTCCGGAGGCCGACCTCGGTTCGCCTGGTCCGCTGGTCCATGAACTTGAGGCGATGGGCGGGTACGAGCCGCGGTTACGAGCGTCGCTGAGGCGCGCTCCTACCAGCCTCACCGTCTGGATGGTCAATCGTATCCTGAATGTGCTCGATGGTGGGTCTGCACGACAGGGGTGGCTTTCCGACTTGCGTGACGTGGCGTACAGACGCTCCTCTGTCTGCCCGCGAAGAAGCGTTTCGATTCCTGCGTCATCAAAAGGAGCGCGATTCGGCTTAACGGCCGACGATGTGGAAGCCTAAAGCGCCCGCTTCCTGCTCGAGATCACGCCGCTGGCGATGCCATGCCATTCGATGGTGCCGGAAAGCCGCGAGTGCTCGATCTTGGGACAACGGTTCATGACGACTTTCAGTCCGGCCTTTTCCGCGCGCTCGGCGGCGGCGTCATTGCGCACGCCGAGCTGCATCCACACCACCTTGGCGCCATGCTCGATCGCGGCGTCGGTGATCGGGCCGGCGGCCTCGGAGTTGCGGAAGATATCGACCATGTCGACCTTCTGCGGCAGCTCCTCGAGCGAGCCGTAGACCTTCTGGCCCATGATCTCCTGACCGGCGGCGGCGGGATTGACCGGCAGGATCCGGTAGCCGCGGTCCAGCAAGTATTTCATTGCAAAATAGCTCGGACGATTCCAGTTGGCCGAGGCGCCGACCATTGCGATGGTCTTGGTCTCGCGCAGGATCCGGCGCAAGTAGGCGTCGTCATAGCGGTCGTGATTCACGGCGGACATGGTGGGGGAGTATACATGGCGCAGCCGATGCTGTTCGAACCGATTTCAATTCGCGACGTGACGCTGAAGAACCGCGTCGTCGTGGCGCCGATGCACCAGTATTCGGCCGACAAGGGCTTTGCCACCGACTGGCATCTGATGAATGCCGGCCGCTATGCCGCGGGCGGGGCAGGGCTGGTGATCATGGAATCGACCAAGGTCGAGCGGCGCGGCTGCGGCACGGTGGGCGACCTCGGCATCTGGGACGACAAGTTCGTCCCGGGCCTGAAACGCTGCGTCGAGTTCATCCGGCAACACAATTCGGTGCCCGGCATCCAGCTCGGCCATTCCGGACGCAAGGCGCGGCGCTTTCGGCCGTGGGAGGGCGGGGCGCCACTCAAGCCGGACGGCATCGACGACTGGGACCAGTGGGAGCTGGTGTCGTCGAGCGCCAGGAACGCGCCGGAGACCGATCCGATGCCGCGCGCGCTGACGCGAGAGGAGATCCCGCAGGTCATCGAGCGCTGGGGCCAGGCGGCGCGGCGCGCGCACGAGGCCGGATTCGACGTGCTCGATATCCATGCCGCGCACGGCTACCTGATCCATCAGTTCCTCTCGCCGTTCTCCAACGTACGCAACGACGAGTACGGCGGCAGCGAGCTCAACCGCATGCGCTTCTGCATAGAAGTCGTCGAGTGCGTGCGCACCTACTGGCCGGCCGGCAAGCCCCTGTTCGTGCGCTTCTCGGTCGAGGACGACGCCGGTTGGGGGCCCGACCAGAGCGTGGCCTTGGCGAAGATTCTCAAGCCCAAGGGCGTCGACGTGATCGACTGCAGCTCGGGCGGCATGCGCGGCTCGCCGGTGGTGAGCGCCGGGCCGGTGACCTACGGCTACCAGGTGCCCTATGCCGAGCGGCTGCGGCGCGATGCCGACATCATGAGCATGGCGGTCGGCCTGATCGTCCATGCCGACCAGGCCGAGCAGATCCTGCAAGAGGGCAGGGCCGACCTGATCGCGCTCGCCCGCGAGCTTTTGTACAATCCCAATTGGCCGATGGACGCGGCGCAGAAGCTCGGCGTCGACCGGCAGTTCGGATCGGTGCCGCCGCCGCAGGCCTACTGGCTCGCCAAGCGCGCGCAGTCGGTGAGGAGCGTCGTGCCATCGACCTTCATGAAGGGCATGAACGCCGAGTGATGTTGGCCGCGGCAAGGCGGGCCGACGCGTACTGAGTACCGCAGGCCATGCCGACGCTCGCCAATTCGACATTCCTTGATCTGACGAGCAACGGCACGACCACGGCCACGACGGTCGAGGCCGCCTACGCGTCACCGGTGTTCCGGCCGTCGATCTAGATCAGGAACGCAGTGCCGAGGATCGAAATTGGCGTTCAACTCGCGCTGGCGCGCGAGTTGCATTAACATTGCGGCAATACACGAACCGCTCATGGAGCCTTGCGATGAACGCGCCGCCGCATGTCGACCGTCCTAACATGACCGATGCCGAATGGCAGGCGCGCTGCGACCTCGCCGCGCTCTACCGCATCACCGACATGTACGGCTGGACCGACACGATCGACACCCACATGTCGGTGCGCATCCCGGGAGAGCCCAGCTGCTTCCTGATCAACAACTACGGCGACCTGTTCCACGAGATCACCGCGTCGAGCCTGGTGAAGATGGATATCGACGGCAACGTCTACTCGAAGGACGGCAAGTTCAACGCCGCGGGCTTCACCATCCATAGCGGCGTCTACAAGGCCAGGCCCGACGCCAACTGCGTCATGCACACCCACACCCGGGCCGGCACCGGCGTGTCGGTGCTGAAGAAGGGCCTGCGCCCGATCAGCCAGGACGTGCTGTCGGTCTACGACGACCTCGTCTATCACGAGTACGGCATGCCGACGTCGCAGGAGGAATGCGATGCGCTGGGCGTGACCTGTCAGCACGGCAACTCGGTGGTGCTGCGCAACCACGGCCTGCTCACGGTCGGCGCCAGCATTCCGGGCGCGCTGCGCCGCATGTATATGCTCGAGCGCGCCTGCGAGGTCGAGGTGATTGCCCGCGGCCTCGACGAGGAGCCGGCGCCGATCGACCCCGAGGTCATCCGCCAGTATGGCGAGCGTGCCAGGCAGCAGCGCGCCAATCCGGGATACGGCCTGACCTACTGGAACGCCGCGCTGCGCCAGATCGAGGGCAAGGGCACCGACTGGCGACAATAGCCGCTGGTCTCAGCGCGTCGGAGTTGTCTGTGCGCGATAGCGCAAGGCCAGCCAGAAGGCCGCCTGGCCGATCACGCCGGCGGTCACCAGGATGATGGCGGCGGTCAGCGCGGGGTTGCTGCCCATGCCCACGAGCGCGGTGCAGATCGCGCCCACGCCCATCTGCGCAAAGCCGTAGAGGCCGGACGCCGAGCCGATCACCTGCGGATTGACGCTGATCGCCTGGGTCATGGCCGCGGGCGAGGCGACGCCGGCGCCCATGCCGAAGACAAACATCGGCACGATAATGGACAGCACGCTGAGATGGCCGGCGAGCAGGCTGCCCAGCAGGACGAACGAGGCGGTTACGCTCAGCAGATTGGCCCACACCGCCAGCCGGTCGATCGGTGAGATCAGGATGAGGCGGGTGGCCGCGACGCTGCCGATCCAGACCCCTGCCAGGACGATCGCGGGATAGATGCCGACCTCGTAGTCCGGTCGATGGAGCTGGTGGGCGAAGATGAAGGGCGAGGCGCCGATGAAGGCGTACATCGAGGTGGTGGCGCAGCCGCCGCCGACGGCGTAGCCGAGGAAGGACGGCGAGACGAGCAGCCGTCCGTAGTTGCGGGCGAGGCTCGATGGCTTGTTGCCTGCCGCCGGTGCCTTGCTTTCGGGCAGCAAACGCCAGCTGAAAAGCAGGTTCATGACGCCGAGCAGGGCGAGCGCGAAGAAGATCGAGCGCCAGCCTAGGCTCGAGGCCAGCGCCCCGCCGATCAGCGGCGCGGCGCCCGGACCTACGGCGACCATCAGGTTCATGACCGCCATCCGCCGTGCGGCTTCCTGGGGCAGGGCGGTGTCGCGCACGATGGCGCGGCCGATCACCAGGCCGGCGCAGCCGCCCAGCGCCTGCAGCAGGCGGGCGACGATCAGGCTGTGAACGTCGGGCACCAGCGCCGCGGCAAGGCCGGCCGCGGCATAGAGGACGAGGCCGGCCATCAGCACGGGCCGGCGGCCGAAGCGGTCGGACAGCGGGCCATAGGCAAGCTGCCCGAAGGCGAGCCCGAGAATGTAGACGCTCATGGTGAGCTGCATGCTGCCCATGCTGGCGTTGAGCGCATGGGCCGCCTCGGGCAGCGCCGGCACGAAGATGTGCATGGCCAGGGTCCCTGAGAAGGTGATCAGGGTGAGCAGCCAGAGAGGGGCGGCGGTCATTCCGGGGTGTTCTCGTCGAGCACGCCGATGACATGGTGCAAAACCCGGACCGTCGTCTCGATGTCGCGGGCGGAAAGGCCGGCGAGGGCGTCGCTGCGGATGCGCCGCGCCACTGCCTCGACCTTGTCGGCGATCGCCCGGCCACGTGGCGTCAGCGTGATGATCTTGGCGCGCCGGTCCTCGCCCTCCTGGCGCTGGATGAGGCCCGCCGCCTCGAGATTGTCCAGCAGCCGCACGACCGACGAGCCGTCGAGCGACATCGAGGCGGCGAGATCCTTCTGCCGCGGCGGCGTCGACGCACGGGCGATGTGGACCAGGGGCAGCCAGGTAGCCTCGGTGAGGTCGAACGGCCTGAGGCCGAAATCGGCGGCGCGCCGCCAGTGGCGGGCGGCGCGGGAAAGGAGAGAGCCGAAGGAATCGCGGTTGGAGGGACGGCGGATCGGCACCGACTTCAATTAGATGGTCTACAAATAGATGACAAGTCATCTAATTGGAGCCAGCCATGCCGCCGCCTCATGTCATTGGACCGCGAGCTGCCAGACCCGCTCATGCTCTTCCGGACCGCGAGCTTCCA
>JAEZHS010000482.1 GCA_023436825.1 Pseudomonadota bacterium
GCCCGAGCGCTATCGCAGCGGCATCGCCGAGTTCGACCGCGTCTGCGGCGGCGGTCTGGTGGTAGGCTCGGCGCTGCTGATCGGCGGCGATCCCGGCATCGGCAAGTCGACGCTGCTGCTGCAGGTCGCAGCGGCGCTGGCGCGCCAGCATACGGCCTGCGCCTACATCTCGGGCGAGGAGGCGCTCGACCAGGTGCGGCTGCGCGGCGAGCGCCTGGGCCTGGGCGACGCGCCGGTGCAGCTCACCGCCGCCACCTCGGTGCGCGACATCGTGGCGACCTTGGAGCGGCCCGATGCGCCCCGCGTGGCGGTGATCGATTCCATCCAGACCATGTGGCTCGACACGATCGACAGCACGCCGGGCACGGTGAGCCAGGTGCGCGCCTCGGCCCAGGCGCTGGTCGAGCTCGCCAAGCGGCGCGGCATCGCCGTTCTGCTGGTCGGCCACGTTACCAAGGATGGTGCCATCGCCGGGCCCCGCGTGCTCGAGCACATGGTCGACACGGTGCTCTATTTCGAGGGCGAGCGCGGCCACCACTTTCGCAACCTGCGCACCGTGAAGAACCGCTTCGGGCCGACCGACGAGATCGGCGTGTTCGAGATGTCCGACCGCGGCCTGTCGGACGTCGCCAATCCGTCGGCGCTGTTCCTGGGCGAGCGGCGCGGCCATGTCTCCGGCACCTGCGTGTTCGCCGGCATCGAGGGCACGCGGCCGGTGCTGACCGAGATCCAGGCGCTGGTGGCACCCTCCTCCTTCGCCACGCCGCGCCACGCCGTGGTCGGCTGCGATTCGAATCGGCTGGCGATGGTGCTGGCCGTGCTGGAAGCGCGCTGTGGCGTCGCCGTCGGCGCCAACGACGTCTATCTCAACGTCGCGGGCGGCTTGCGCATCGGCGAGCCTGCCGCCGACCTCGCCGTCGCTGCAGCCGTGGTGTCATCGCTGGCCGACGAGCCCGTGCCGACCGACATGGTGGTGTTCGGCGAGATCGGGCTCGGCGGTGAAGTGCGTCCCGTTGGCCAGCGCGAGGCGCGCCTGCGCGAAGCGGCCAAGCTCGGCTTCCGCAGCGCGTTGGTGCCGCGCGGACGCGCCGGAACGGGCCCGGCGCAGCGCGCGGAGGGCATCGCCATTGACGAAATCGAACATCTATCGGACCTTGTGGCGCGTTTTCAGCCGGCCGACAGACCCATGAAACGGTCGCGCCGTGAGAGCCCCCAGAATCGTGGATCGTGATCGTGGGCGAGATATAGACAAGAGGGCGTTTGAGGGGCGATGGACAAGCTGGGAATCACTATTTTCGACGTGGCGATCATCGCCGTTGCCTGCTTCGGCGCCCTGCTCGGCGCCTCGGCGGGCTTCGCGCACGCCGTACTGTTCATCGGCTCATGGATCGCCGCCGGCTGGGTAGCGTGGAAATACGCCAAGGTGATCCAGCCCGAGGTCGAGCAGCTGGTCGGCAGCACCGAGCTCGCCTACTTCCTCGCCATGCTGGCGGTGTTCGTGGCCGCGCTGATCGTGCTGGTCATGCTGACCAATGCGCTGTCGCGCTCGGTGCGGGCGAGCCCGCTCGCCAAGCCCGACCGCATCCTGGGCGCCGGTTTCGGCGTGCTCTGCGCCTGGGTCGCGGTGGGCACCGCCTTCCTGTTCTACGGCTATCTCGGCCCGCGCGCCCTGCCGCCGGCCGTCGAGGGCGGCGCCACCTTCCCGATGATCAAGGAAATGGCCAATTTCGTCGAACCGTACCTGCCGCCGGGCTTCCGCACCCGCCTGCAGGGCCGCGGCGGCGATACCGGGCCGGTTTCCGTGCCTTCACCGGCGGCGCCCGCGACTCCTGCGGCGCCGGCCGATCCGGCAGTGCCGGCGGCTCCGTCCACCGACGAGCCCAAGCCTGAGAACAAACCGCCGCAGTGAGTTATCCTTGATGGCGCGGCGGTCGGTCCCCAGTTATAACCCCGCCGTGTCCAGTGCCCCCAAACGCCTCGACCATGACCTCGATAAGTTTCACGAGGAGTGTGCGTTGTTCGGCATCTACGGCACTTCGGATGCCGCTGCCCACACCGCACTGGGCCTGCATGCCCTCCAGCATCGCGGCCAGGAAGCCTCGGGCATCGTCACTTTCGATGGTCGACATTTCCACAATCACCGCGCGGCCGGCCTTGTCGGCGATATTTTCGGTGAGCAGTCGGTCATCGCCAAGCTGAAGGGCTATTCGGCGATCGGCCATAACCGCTACGCCACCACCGGCGGCTCGTCGGACCGCAACATCCAGCCGATCTTCGCCGATTTCGACTTCGGCGGCCTGGCGCTGGCCCATAACGGCAATCTCACCAACGCCTACCTGCTGCGCAAGGAGCTGGTACGGATCGGCTGCCTGTTCCAGTCGACCACCGACACCGAGGTCATCAACCACCTGATCGCGCGCTCCAACTACTCGACCGTGGTCGATCGCGTGATCGACGCGCTGGGCCGAGTAAAAGGTGCCTACTCCCTACTGCTGCTCACCAACGAAGCGCTGCTGGGCGTGCGCGATCCGTTGGGCGTGCGGCCGCTGGTCGTCGGCCGGCTCGAGGATGCCTGGATCCTCACCTCCGAGAGCTGCGCCCTCGACATCATCGGCGCGCGCTTCGTGCGCGACGTCGAGCCGGGCGAGATCGTGATCGTTGACGGCAGTGGCCTGCGCTCGATCAAGCCGTTCACGAAAGAGAAGCGCCGCTTCTGCGTGTTCGAGCACATTTACTTCGCCCGTCCCGATTCCAGGGTCGAAGGCATCGGCGTCTACGATGCCCGCAAGCGCATCGGCATGCAGCTTGCCACGGAGAGCCCGGTGCCGGCCGACGTGGTCGTGCCGGTGCCCGATTCGGGTGTGCCGGCGGCGATCGGCTATGCCGCCCAGTCCGGCCTGCCCTTCGAGCTCGGCATCATCCGCAACCACTACGTCGGCCGCACCTTCATCGAGCCGGCCGACCACATCCGCCATCTCGGCGTACGCCTGAAGCACAACGCCAACCGCGCCCATATCGAGGGCAAGCGCGTCATCCTGGTCGACGATTCCATCGTACGAGGCACGACCTCGATGAAGATCGTCGAGATGGTGCGCAATGCCGGCGCCCGCGAGGTGCACATGCGCATCGCCGCCCCGCCGACCACCGATCCCTGCTTCTACGGCATCGATACGCCCGAGCGCGACAAGCTCCTGGCCTCGCGCTACGACGTCGCGGGAATGGCCAAGTTCATCGGCGTCGATTCGCTCGCCTTCCTGTCGATCGACGGCCTCTACAAGGCGATGGGCCTGCCGGGCCGCGATCCGAACAATCCGACCTTTTGCGACGCCTGCTTCACCGGCGATTATCCGATCTCGCTCGACGACGTGACGGGCGTCGAAGATCGTCAACTCTCGCTGCTCGTCGAATCGGCCTGAGGCGTTTTTCGTGACTGCGGCTTCTCCCGGTCGTCTGGCCGGCCGTCTGGCGCTGGTCACCGGCGCCTCGCGCGGCCTGGGTGCAGCGGCAGCCCTCGCCTTCGCCCGCGAGGGCGCCCATTGCGTGCTGGTCGCGCGCACCGTGGGCGGGCTGGAAGAGATCGACGACAGGATCAAGGCCTTGGGCGGCTCGGCGACGCTGGTGCCGCTCGACGTCACCGACGGCCCGGGTATCGACCGCCTGGGGGCCGCCCTCTACGAGCGCTTCGGCCGACTCGACGTGCTTCTGGGCAATGCCGGCATCCTGGGCGTCCTCTCGCCGATCGGCCACATCGATCCCGCCGTGTTCGAGCAGGTAATGGCGGTGAACGTGACGGCCAACTGGCGGCTGATCCGGTCGGTCGATCCGCTGCTGCGCCGTTCCGACGCCGGGCGCGCGATCTTCGTGACCTCGGGCGTCGCCCGCAGGACCGTGCCCTATTGGAGCGCCTATGCGGCGAGCAAGGCCGCCCTCGACGTGCTGGCCGCGACCTACGCCGCCGAGGTCGCGCACACCGCCGTGCGCGTCAATCTCTACAATCCCGGCCCGATGCGCACGACCATGCGCGCCCAGGCCTTCCCCGGCGAGCCGGTCAAGCAGCAGGTCCCACCCGAGGCGCATGCCGAAGGCCTGATCCGCCTGGCGCTGCCGTCATGCACCCTGAACGGCCAGTGGATTGCCGGCGACGAGGCGCTGTCGGCGTAGTAGCTCGTCACGGAGTTTTTGACAGGTCGGAGCCGAGCCACCGTGAGGAATCGCAGGTTCCGCAGCCGGATGAGTGGTGCTGGCACCGATGCTCGACCAAGAGCATTTTTTGGCGCTTTATGGTCCGCCCAAAAGAACCGAGGTTGACTCGAAAGAAAACTGTAGTTATATTAACGCCGCGCGCGCCTCCCGGCGGCTCTGCTCTATGCATCGATCATCCGATACCATCGCGCCCGGCGGCGGCCCTGCCGGGTCCCAGTTTTCCGTCGTCCCGAGCGACGCCGCCCGAAGGGCGGCGGCACCACGCGAAATGCCGTTTCTGTCGCGTTTCAGGCGACAGCTTCCGGCCGCCGCCACAACCGGACTACCCAGAGTCGCGATCAACGCTTGGCGGCGCGTCCCGAGTAGGGATTCTTCGGCTTGCGCATGGTGAGCCGGATCGGCACGCCCGGCAGGCCGAAATCGTCGCGCAGCCGGTTCATCAGAAAGCGCAGATAGTCGTCGCCCAGTTCCTCGGGCTGGCTGACCTGCAGCACGAAGGTCGGCGGCCGCCGCTTGATCTGGGTCATGAAGCGCAGCCGAATGCGTCGGCCCTTGGCCAGCGGCGGCGGATGCAGGGTCTCCATCTCGCGCAGCCAGCGATTGAGCTTGGGCGTCGGCACGCGCTTGTTCCAGACGTCGTAGGTCGCGAATACCGCGGGCATCAGCTTGTCGATGCCGCGGCCGCTGAGCGCCGACAGGCCGACGATCGGCAGGTCCTTGACCTGGGCGAACGAAGCCTCCAGCCGGTCGGTGAGCCTGCGCCACGCCTTGGTGGCGGTGGAGCGGTCGTCGGCCAGAAGGTCGGTCTTGTTGACCGCGACCACCAGGGCGCGGCCCTCCTCGATCACCCAGCCCGCCACCGCGAGATCCTGCTTCTCGGCCATGTTGGTGGCGTCGAGCAAGACGACGGCGACGTCGGCCAGGCGGATGGCGTCCAGCGTGTCGGCGACGGAGGCCGCCTCCAGCTTGGCCTCGATGCGGCTTCTCCGCCGCATGCCCGCGGTGTCGACGAGGCGCACCGGCCGGCCCTTCCACTGCCATTCGACGCGGATGGCGTCGCGCGTGATGCCGGCCTCGGGGCCGGTCAACACGCGCTCCTCGCCAATCAGGCGGTTGAGC
>JAEZHS010000543.1 GCA_023436825.1 Pseudomonadota bacterium
CGGCCCTCGGCGAGGGCGACAGCGCCTTCGGCTGCCGCCAGATGATCGGCAATGTCTGGGAGTGGACGGCGTCGGACTTCCTGCCCTTCGCGGGCTTCGACGCCGATCCCTACAAGGACTACTCGCAGCCTTGGTTCGGCAGCCGCAAGGTGCTGCGCGGCGGCGCGTGGGCGACCAGCGCGCGCATCGCCCGGCCGGCCTATCGCAACTTCTTCACGCCCGACCGCTGCGACGTGTTCGCCGGGTTCAGGACCTGCGCGATCTGACAACGGCGGCGCTCTCACCGTTTTCGGCTGCTGTCCGCCACCGCCATGGTGACCTGCCATGCGCTCCGGAGCGCAGCCATTCGTTCATCGAGGCCGACAGCGAGGCTCATTCCACCGGAGCTGCCGCGTGGTCGTGCGGCAATCCCGCCGCCTTCCATTCGGGGAAACCGTCCTCAAGGCGGCGCACCTTGAATCCACGCTCGCGCAGCAGCGCCACCGCCTCGAAGGCGAGCACGCAGTAAGGGCCGCGGCAGTAGGCGACGATCTCGCGGTTGCGCGGCAGCTCACGCAGCCGGCGCGCGAGCTCGCGCAACGGGATGTTGATCGCCTCGGGGACATGGCCGGCGGCGTATTCGTCCGCCGGCCGTACGTCGAGCACGGTGACAACGCCATCCTTCATGCGCCGGACGAGCTCGCGGCGCGACACCGGCTCGAGCCCGTCGCGCTTGTGGAAGTAGCTGCCGATGACGTCCCGCACCTCGGCCGACTGGCGTTCGGCGACGACACGCAATGCCGCCGTCAGGTCGAGAACGGATGGATCGCTCGCTCGATAGAGGACGCGTTTGCCGTCACGCCGTGCCGCGATCAGCCCGGCCCGGCGCATGACCTGCAGGTGCTGCGAGGTGTTGGCGACCGGCAGGCCGACGCGTTCGGCCACCGCCTCCACGCTGCGCTCGCCCTGGGCCAGCAGCTCCAGGATCTCCAGCCGATGGCCGGAGCCCAGCGCCTTGGCAACATCGGCCAGGCCGGCAAAGAGAGCGCGTTTGGGATTGTCGCTTGACATCGTGACCCCTTAAACGGAATCATTCAATAGAATGATTGAATGATGCACTGCGCGCAAGGAGAAGATGCCACATGATCCTGCGTCAGTTCATGCACACGGACCCCGTCGCGCTCTCGTACCTGTTCGGCTGCGGCGGCAAGGCGTCGGCCGCGGTGGTGGACCCGGTCGGCGAGATCGAGCCGTATCTGGCGGCTGCCGAGGCCACCGGCATGCGAATCCTCTACGTCGTCGACACGCATATCCACGCCGACCACGTCTCGACCGGACGGCGACTGGCCGATGTTGCCGGCGCCGAATACGTCCTGTTCGCCGGCGCCGCCGCGGCCGTGCGCTTCAACGGCGTCGCCGATCACGAGACCCTGCCCCTCGGCAACGTGACGGCCGAGGTGCTGCACACGCCGGGACACACGCCGGAGCACCTGTCGCTGCTCGTGACCGACCGTGCGCGTTCGGCGAAACCATGGTTCGTCCTGACCGGGCACACGCTGATGGTCGGCGACGTCGGCCGCACGGAGCTCGCGACCGAAGCAGATGACGGCGCGCGCACGCTGTTCCGCAGCCTCGGCCGCCTGAAGGAGCTGCCCGACCATGTGAAGGTGCTGCCGGGCGCGTTCTCCGGACCGGTGTGCGGCCGCAGGCTGAGCGGCAAGACCACCTCGACCATCGGCTTCGAGCGCCGGCACAACGGAGCGTTCCGGCTTGACGACGAGCAGGCCTTCGTCCGCGCCATGCGCGAGGACACCCCTGCTCCGCCGCCGCAGGCGGCGGCGTTGCGAAGACTCAACGCCGGCGCATGACGGTGCCGACGGCTGCCACGATCAGGCTGGGCCTGCGCGAGAACTGGCCACAGTTCTCGCTGCTGGTCCTGGTCAATGCCTTCGTCGGCGGCATGGTCGGCCTGGAGCGGACGGTCGTGCCGCTGATCGGCGCCGAGGAATTCGGCATCGGCTCGGCCACGATCATCGTCTCCTTCATCGTCAGCTTCGGCGTCATCAAGGCGCTGGCCAACCTGGTGTCGGGCCACTTCGCCGACATCTACGGGCGAAAGCACATGCTGATCCTGGGCTGGCTGATCGGCCTGCCCGTCCCCTTCATGATCGCCTGGGCGCCGAGCTGGGGATGGGTGATCGCCGCCAACGCCTTGCTGGGCGTCAACCAGGGCTTCGCCTGGTCGATGACCGTCATCATGAAAGTCGATCTGGTCGGGCCGAAGTCGCGCGGTCTCGCCGTCGGGCTGAACGAGTTCGCGGGCTACCTGGCGGTCGGCGTCACCGCGTTCCTGACCGGCTACATCGCCCAATACCATGGGCTGCGGCCCGATCCCTTCTACCTGGGAATGGCCTACGCCGTGCTGGGCCTCGTCCTGTCGGTCGCGCTGGTGCGCGACACGCGCGAGCACGTCCGACTCGAGACGGCGGGACACGCCAGGCCGAGCGCCGCGCTGGGGTTCTGGCAGATCTTCCGCCTGACATCGTTCGGCGACCGCAACCTGTTCGCCGCTTCGCAGGCGGGATTGGTCAACAATCTCAACGACGGCATGAGCTGGGGCATCTTCCCGCTGTTCTTCGTGGGCTTCGGCTTGAGCGTCGAGCGCATCGGCATCCTGAAAGCCGTGTACCCGGCCGTATGGGGCGTGCTGCAGACGGTGACGGGCCCCTTGAGCGACCGTTGGGGCCGCAAGGGCCTGATCGTTTCAGGAATGTGGGTCCAGGCGGCGGGCCTGCTGCTGACGGCCGCCACGCAGACCTTCGCCTGGTGGCTGCTGGGCAGCGTGCTCCTGGGCCTGGGCACGGCGATGGTCTACCCCACGCTGATCGCCGCGGTGTCGGATGCCTCGCATCCCTCCTGGCGCGCGCGGTCGCTCAGCGTCTATCGCTTCTGGCGCGATCTCGGTTATGCGATCGGCGCCCTGTCGGCCGGACTCCTGGCGGACGCTTTCGGCATCGCGTACGCCATCGCAGCCGTCGGCATTCTGACGTTCGCATCGGCAACGGTGGTGGCGATTGCAATGAAAGAGACGAGCGCGGATCGGCAATGATATCCAGACAACAAGAAGCACCTGGTCAGCGCTTCCGGACGATCGTGGCGTCACCGAACTGAAAGCAGATAGTTTGACCTGACATTCCTATCAAGAGGCATGTCATGGGCTCGCTTACCATCACCGCCAAAGGACAGGTCACGCTGAGTAAGGACCACTGGAATATGTGGCATCTAGCCTGGCGCCAAAATCGCCGTCGAGAGGCTTCCCAATGGCCGGATCGCGTCGATGCGCAGCTGCGTCATTGGGGCACCGGCGCCGCTGCGTCGAGCAGTCCTTCGTCGCGCAGGTCGCGCCAGAAGCGCGCCGGCGCGCGGCGGGACATGGCCTCGATGTTGCGCCGGACCTCCGCGGGCGTCGCCGCACCGAGCACGACGCTGGACACAGCCGGATGCGCCAATGCGAACTGCAGTGCCACATCGGCCAGCGCTACGCTATAGGCGGCGCAGACACTCTCGATCCTTGCCACTTTCCGCATGACGTCGGGCGCGGGTGCGTAATTGTAGCGCGCACCAGGCCGGGCGCCTGTGGCCAGGATGCCCGAGTTGAATACGCCGCCCACCAGCAACCCAATCCCTCGGTGCTGCACCATTGGCAGAAAGCTCTCCAGCGCGGATTGTTCCAGCAGCGAATAGCGGCCGGCCAGCAGCATCACGTCGAAATCTCCTGCTTCGGCGAAGCGCTCGCACATTGCCGCCTCGTTCACTCCGACACCGATAGCCTGCACGGCTCCGCCGGCGCGCATCGCATCCAGGGCTCGGTAGCTGCCGTTCATCGCCTCGGTGAAGCGCTCTTCCACGGCTTCCGGTCCGTGGGTCCACGCATCGACGTCATGGATCAGCAGGATGTCGATCCTGTCGAGGCCCAGCCGCAGCAGGGATTGCGCGACGGCGCGCAGCGTGCCGTCATAGGAATAATCGATGACCGCGCCATGGGGCAGACCGCCGATGTAGCCCGAGCCATTCTTGCGGCTCAGCCGGGGATCCATCCAGCGACCAACCTTGGTGGAGACCACGAAGCTGTCGCGTGGCACCCGGCGCAGCGCGGTGCCGCAGCGATGCTCGGCGAGCCCGTGCCCGTACAAAGGCGCAGCATCAAAGAGAGTGATGCCCTCGGCATGGGCCTCGCCCACCGCGGCGATCGCCTGGGCATCGTCGAGCGTGGCGTAGAGATCGCCGATTGGCGCTGCGCCAAAGCCGATCGCGCTCACGGCCAGGCCGCTCCGGCCCAGAGGACGCGAGGGCAATCCCGCCGTCATGACTGGAGCCAGTCGCGAAGCAGTGCATTCACCGCGTCGGGTGCCTCGAGCGTCGCGCAGTGGCCGCAATCGGGGATCAGATGCAGCGACGCGCCGCGGATGGCTTCCGCCAGCTCGCGCGCGCAATCCGGCGACGTCACGACATCGTTCTCGCCGCAGACGATCACCGTGGGACAGGCTATTGCCGCCAGGCCCGGGCGGAAATCCCGACGGCCGATCACGGCCCGCATCTGCCGCTCCACTGTCGCCAGCCCTACCTCCCTCGCCATCGCGGCCATCAAAGCCCCCAGGCGGGGATCGCGCCGATGCGCCGCGAAGAAATCGCGATCCAGGCCGGCCAGGGCCATGGCGTCGACGCCTTCGCGCCGTGCGAGCTCGAGCGCCGCACGGCGCCGTTCCGTGGCCGCCGGCTGCTCGGGACGCGCCGAAGTGGAGAGCAGAGCGAGCCTGGTCGCGCGCTCAGCCGCCGTGCGCACGATCTCAAGGGCCACGTAGCCGCCCATCGAGCAACCCGCGAGCGCGAAACGAGGTGGTGCCTCAGCGAGAATGCGTTCGGCCATCCCGCTCACGCTGTCGGCGCCCAACGCGGATGTTGGAACGATAACTTCCGTCAGGGAGCGCAGCGCCTCGATCTGGGGCTGCCACACACGACGGTCGGACTTGAGGCCGGGAATCAGTAGGGTCGGTGGCAACATCGACGGGCAAGCGCGGTAATTCGCATACTCAAATCGTTTTGATAATTGGATGTCAGTATTCCTTAAGCCGACTCCTATTGTGAACCACATTTCGTTGAATTGACTGCACCGGATCTTGGAGTACCCTTTGATTGAAACGTTTTGAGACTCCACGAACCCAATGGACGGTAAATGGCGAATATTCGCGACGTGGCCAAGCATGCCGGCGTGTCCATAGCGACCGTCTCCACGGCGCTGAACAGCACGGGACCGGTGAGCGAGAAAACGCTCCGCCGCATCTGGGAGGCGGTGGAAGCCGTGGGCTACGCCCCCAACGGGATCGCGCGCAGCTTGCGCCTGGGCAAGAGCCGCCTGATCGGTCTCGTGGTCTCGGATATCACCAACCCCTTTTTCGGCGCCCTCGCCTTGGCGATCGAGAAGACCGCTCACGCCAGCGGCTACGCAGTTATCGTCTGCAACAGCAACGAGGATGAGGCTCGAGAGCGCGAACTGCTCGATCTTCTACGGGTGCAGCGGGTGGCGGGCATCCTGGTGGCACCCTCTGGAAGCGGCGCGAAGTACCGGGAAAGCCTGTCCCGTCGCGCCGAAGGCGCCCTGATCACGATCGACCGCCAGGTCGAAGGCCTGGAGCGGGACTTCGCTGGCCTGGACAACCACGCCGCGGGCCGGCTCATCACCGAGTACATCCTCCGCCTAGGCCATCGCCGCATTGCCTTCATCGGCGGCCGCCCCGGCGTCTCGACCAGCGACCAACGCTACGAAGGATTTTGCCAGGCCCTGGCCACCATGAAGCTCGAGCCGGATCCGGCGCTCTGCCTGCGCGGGGAATTCCGCAGCGAGACGGCCTATGCGGTGACACAGCAGATTCTGACGATGCCTTCCGACCGACCTACGGCCATCGTCGCCGCAAACAACGTCATGGCGCTCGGCGCCCTGCAGGTGGTCGGCGATCTCGGCTTCCGTTGCCCGCAGGACATTTCCGTCGCCGGCATAGACGATTTTCCCTGGAGCACAGCCTTGCGACCACGCCTCACCACCGTCGCGCAGCCGATCCAGGAGATCGGCCGGGCGGCCGTCGAAATGCTGCTCGACCGCATTTCCGACGAAGGGTCGACGTCGACGGCAGCGCGCCGCAGAATCTTCGCGCCCACGCTGATCCCGCGAGATTCCTGCGCCGCCATCGCATAGAGGAGAAGGCCGGCATCGGCGCGAGCCCGCGAGCACCTATATGTGAACGCCGGACCAACCGGGCGCACCGATGCGCCGGACTGTGGACCAGAGGCCGATCTCCTTCCGGCCCCCACCGCCGATGCCCGCGCCCCACGCGTGCACATTGTTGGACTCCAACAGGCATATCCCTTCGGCGCCGCCCCGTCGGGCACCGTCAGCCAAAGTCTCGAGCCGCAGTGCCGCCTCGTGCGCGGGGCGGGCATGCATGTCGAACACGAAAAGGCCGATCGTGAGGCTTCCATGGCCCTGCATGCGCTCGCGCGCATTCAGGGCTTCGCGCCACACACGCGGCGCATCGATGTCGAACAGGTCCCAGTTGTCCATGAACAGGACCACGTCGTCGACCAGGCCCTGCTGGGCCCATTGTCCCCAGTCGACGAACGAGCCACGTCGGGAATCGGTCGGATAGCGCTCCGCCTCCCACCACGGCATAGGCAGCTCCATATGCTCGAGAGAGCGGACCCGGACGGACAGCCTCTTCCCGGCAGCGTGAACCAGTGCGGAAGCCGCTCGCATGAACTCGGTGACCTGCTCGACACGAAAATCGACCCAGGCCGGATCGTCATTGGAAAGGCTGACGGCATCCTTGCCGTGCTTCTGCCGGAAGGCATCGCGCATCGGTGGCTCATAGCCATAGAGGGAGACGCCGGTTGCATCCACCTCGACGCTCGGCAAGTGACGAAACTCCCATTCCTGGGTCTCGCGGTAGAAATCGAGCATCACGAAATCCGGCGCGTAGGCGAGCTGCTCGGCGAGCATTGCGAGCTTGTGTTCGCGAACCGCGGGATGGGCGAAGCTGAGCTTGGTACGGCGTGCCCGTCCCTCCCGCGTCTGGGCCCAGCACCCCGGATTCTCTCGGGCGAAGCGCGAGACATCGAGCTGGAAATGAGACTCCTCGAACAACGGGTACCACGCACCGATCTGAAGGCCGCGCTGATGGGCGACATCGACCGCGTCCCGCAAGGGATCCCACTGACGCAGGTCGTAGCTACGCCGGGCCGATCCCTCGTTGCCCGGCCGGTCTATGCCGGCGCCTCCCTCGCTCCCCCAGTAGATGTCCTCCAAGGCGGAATGATACTGGGCGCGAGCGCCGAACATGGTGCGCCAGGGCACGCGTGTCACGCCTGCCTGCCTCACCTCGTCGAGGATCCTCTCGACCGATGGGCGTCCCCAGCTTCCCCAGGAATTGAACCAGTCGCCGTGGCTCACTGTGACATCGACCCGCATCGTCCCTCTTCCTGTGTTCTAACGTCTATCTCCCGGTGCGCATTCCCGACTTGATGGAATCGCAGTCGGTTCCATCAAATCGAGAAGCGCTCTAGCCCTTCACCGCGCCGGCCGTTATGCCCTGTACGAACCAGCGCTGGATGAGCGTGAAAAGCAGCAGCACGGGCAGTGCCGTGGTCGCGCCGAGCACCATGATCTCTCCCCAGGGTGCGTGAGCGGAACTTGCCATCTCTCCCAAGGCGATCGGCATCGTCTTCATCTCCCCGCGCGTCATGATCGCGCTCGAGAAGAGATATTCGCTCCACGAGATGATGAAGGCGAGGATGCCGACGGCGAGAACGCCCGGCGCCGCCAGGGGCAGGATGATGAACCTGTAGGTCTGCCAGGCGTTGGCCCCGTCCACCAGCGCCGCCTCGTCCAGCTCAGCCGGAATACCGCGGAAGAAGGACTGCATCAGCCAGAGGCAGAAGGGCAATGTCAGGACGGTATGGGCGAGGATCCCACCAGGATACGTGTTGACGAGCCCGAGATTGTCCAGGGTGACGTAGAGGGGCAGGAAGATCATGATCGGCGGGATGATGTAGACGAACAGCACGCCGAGCGTGACGGCGTCCCGTCCCCAGAACCGGAAGCGCGTAAGACCATAGGCCGCGAAGGAGCCGAGGAACATGTTCAGGCTCGCCGTGCCCAGGGCAACGATGGCGCTGCTGGCGAACCACCGCCAGGCATCGGTCTTCTCGAATACCTCGCGGAGCCAGTGAAGGCTCGGCGCAGTGAAGAGCCGTGGCGGCACCGCCAGCAGGTCCGCCGGAGCTCGCAGCGCAGACATGATCATCCACAGCAGAGGAAAGCCGGCCGTCACCAGGAGGATCAGGCACCAGAGCGCGAAGAGGACCTTCGCCGCCAGCCGACTATCGAGCAGCTCCGTCATTTCGACCCTCAACGCGACGCAAGGCTCGCGCGGATGACGCGACGGAATAGGAAAACCACCACGCCTATCGCCAAGCCGAGCATCAAGGCCAGAACTGCGGCACGGCCCGGTCGGAAGAAGCCCATCGCTTCCTCGTAGATCCAGATTGGCCAGACATAGGTACTGCCGGCCGGACCACCGCCGGTGAGCAACCATGGAAGATCAAACGACGTAGCCGTCCAGATGCCTCGCAACACGACGAGCGCTACCGTGGCCGCACTCAGCGACGGCAGGGTGATGTAGCGCAACTTCTGCCAGGCATTGGCGCCGTCCAGGCTCGCCGCTTCGTACAGCGCGGGGTCGATCTGCTGCAGCGCGGCCCAATAGATCAGCATCGCGAACGGAAAGCCGTGCCAAATGTTCGCCATTACGACCAGCCACAGCGCGGCATCTGCCGAACCGAGCGGCGAGGCGCTCGCCGGAAACAAGCCGAGACTCTGAAGCCAGAACGTGAGGATGCCGGTGCCGTCGCTGAACATCCAGCGCCAGATCAATGCCAACGAGATCGCCGGAACGGCATAGGGCAGCAACATGAGGCTGCGAAACAGACGACCGCCTCTCTGCAGCCGATTGATCGTCAGCGCCGCCGCCAGTCCGAGGAGCAACTGGCCGATCGTGGAACCCACGGTCCACAACAGCGTGACGCCGGAGATGCTGGCGATCTTCCCGCTGCCGAGAACTTTCTCGTAGTTGCCGAGACCGACATAACGGCCGGTCTCGCCGATGAGGGATGCATCATAGAAGCTGTAGCGCACCGACTGGAGCAGCGGGACAATCAGAAAACCCGCCAGCAACGCCAGAACCGGAAGAACCAGCAGCCAACCGGTGACCGCCGGGCGCGAAGCGAAGCGAAACCGGTTTCTTCGATCATGCCGCGCGCTGGGCTGGAGCGACGAGCCGGTCAGAGAGGTCATGAAGAAACCTGGTACGCGTCGAGAGGAGGAGCGGCGCCTAACGCCGCTCGAAGGACTGCTTCATGAAAATGTCGAGCTCATCGACGGCCTGTTGGCTGGTCTGCCGGCCGAGCGCCACTTTCTGCATGTTCTCGTTGATGACGCTGGTGCTCTCCATGATGGACGAGACCGGGTTGAGGCCGGCCTCCAGGCCGTACCGGTACCAGTGGTTGATCACGTCACGGCGTATGGTCTCGATCTCCCCCGCAAAGCGCTTGACGATCGGATCGTTCTTGAAGGCATCCGTTTCGTAGGCGCTGTTGATCGCCGGCAGCGCAAAAATTGCCCGGCTGTTGGCGCGCTTGGCCACCTCCGCCGGCTGCATGAGGCAGGCGACGAGCTTCTTCGAGGCGGCCACCTCCTTCTCGGGCGCCGCACCGATCATGTAGAAGAATCCCCCTCCCAAACTGGCTTTGGCCGGTCCGTCCCGCCCTGGAAAGGGAAAAACGCCGAGCTTCTCGAGCAATTCGGGCCGCTGCTGCTCGACGAGCTTCACCACGCCTCCCCATTCGGCGCCAGCGGCTATCTGACCGTTCATCAAGGCGCTGCGAATCTCGATCAGGGTCCAGTCGACGCTCGCGGGCGGCGAGTATCGCTTGTGCATCTGCATCATGTGATCGAGCGCGGCCGCCGCCTCCTTCTTGTGCGCTCCGAACGCATAATTTCCCGTCTTGGGATCCGCCACGGTGATGCCCTGCGCGTAGAGAGCGTCGAACAGGGATTGTTGGGCGGCGAAGAACTTCGCACCCCACGGCACCGCGAAACCGAACTGATCCAGCTTGCCGTCGCCGTCCTTGTCGCGCGTCAGCTTCTTCGCGGCCGCGTCCAGCTCGGCCCAGGTCGTGGGTGGCTTAGCGATGCCGGCTTCGGCGAACAGGTCCTTGCGGTACCAGACCGCATGATGAAGCGCCCAATCGGGAACTGCCCAGGTCTTGCCTTCGGCGCTCACCGCCTTGAGGAAAGCCGGAATGAAATCAGAGCGCCCATGGCCTTCGATCACATCATCCACCGCCGCAAGGCTGTTGCGGCTCTGGAGGAAGGCCACGACGCTTTCCACCGTGTTGACGATGTTCGGAGGCTTGCGTTCCTTCAGCGCCGTGGCGAGGCGCGGATACATGACGTCCAACCCTACGCTTTCCGGCCGGACAGTCACACCAGGCTGCAGAGCGGCACAGGCCGCGATCTGTTGCTTGAGAATGGTCTCGTGTGCTGGCGTGCTCGACTGATACCAAAAGCTGAGCTGTTGAGCCTGGGCGGCACCCGTCGTTTGAAGCCCGATGATGGCTAACGCCACGCCAATACACCCGACACGACCGGGTCGAAGCCTGCCGACCATGATCACCTCCCAAAACGTTTTGATATTTCACTCCAGACGGAGAAAATTCTCCGATAATATTGGCAATATTGTCAATCAAAACGTTTCGATATCCGGCCGAATGCCACGGCACGGCTCAGTCGACAGGCCGCCATAGGCGTGGCGACAAGCATGAGTCACTTCGGCCGAAGCCAAATGCAAATCGAGCGGATGGCCGTGATTGAGCCGGACCTGCCTGCGCGAAGCCCGCTTCGGCGAGCGAAGGAAGGTCGGCGAAGGCGGATGCTCACGGCCCGGAAGCTGCCGAGAGCACCAGTGGCGCCTCACTGCTTCTTCTGCAGCCCCCACGTCTCGGCAAGCTGCGCGGCGATGCGAGCCGCCATCAGGCGGTTGCCGGGGCTCTCGGCCTTGTCGTCGCGCCAGTAGTGCACGTGGTCGGCGTAGATCGTGCCCTTCTCGTTGGCGAAGATGTCGCCCAAGTCGTAGATCGCGAGCCCGCGCTCGCGCAAGGTCAGAAGGCCGGCCACCATCTTGCGGTAGATGTCGCGGTAGGAGAGGTCGCCGACGACGCGCTTCTCTTCGTCCGTCAGCACCTTGCCGTAGGCCGGTGCCGGCTGGATGAAGAACGCCGATTTCAGATTGTATTCGCGGGCCAGCACCTCGGTGGCGCGCAGGTACTTCTGGTAAAGGCCGAGCTGGACGGCGAACTCGCGATCGGCGTCGCGCCGGATCTCCTCGGGCATGTGGAAGATGCTGTTGAGCGTCGTCTTCTTAGCCGAGTTGAAGACGTCCTGCCCCTTGGCCGCCTGCTCGATGCCGCGCACGACCATGTAGGCGGCGTGCGAATGGCCGAGGATGGGATTGGCCGCCAGGGAGCCCGCCAACCGTCCCATCACCCAGCCGATGGCGGCGTCGCCGAAATTCTCGTCGGCAACGAAGGGATTGACCTCGATGAAGTTGCTGAGCGGCCGCTCCAGCCGCTCCTCGGCGCCCGGCCAGAAGAAATAGTGCTCGTTGAAGCCGCCGAGATTGACCACGGCGTCGACCGAGTTCGCATACATCGCGAACAGGATGAAGGGCTGCGGCTCCTTCCAGGCGCCGTCGCCGCCGTTCAGCACCAGCCACGGCTTGCCGTTGGGGCTAATATACTTCTTGTTCAGCTCCTCTTCGAGATAGCGCGGTGCGGGCGGCTTGGCGTTCTGGGCAAGCTGCGAGGCGACCGAGCCGCCGCTCAGGATGACGGTGTAGCGCTCGGGATTGCGGACGGTCGGATAGTCGGGCCCGTACAGGCCGATATTGTTGACCCACGGCTGACCGCACGGCGGGTTGGCGTGGTGCACGAAGCCGACATAGGGATGCGGATAGAGCGTGTCGACGTAGCGGCATGTCGTGCCCTTGGTGGCGTCGCGCAGATAGGTGTTCTGCGTGCGCTCGAAGAGCTGCGCCGCGGGCGTGTAGCGGCCGTCCTCGACGAACATCCAGGCGATGGCCGCAAGTTCGATTGCCGCCAGCGCCAGCACGATGCCGAAGAGGGCCGAGATCCAGCCGAAAATACGCTGCTTCATCAGATAAAAATCCGCCCGAACGAGGTCGGGCGGACTATACCGGCGGAGGGGCAGCCGACAAGGCGGCGCGATGCCCTACTTGCGCGCCCCGTGCCTTATTTGGCCGCTGCCGCCCCGGCCATGGCGACTTCGGCGTCCTGGTTGGCCATCACGCCGGAAACACCAATGCCGCCGATGATCTTTCCATCGACGACGATCGGCACTCCGCCTTCGAGCGGCGTTGCACCCTTGACGGCGAGCAGGCGCAGGTTGGCCCCGCCCTGGGCGATGGCGTCCTGTAGAGCCTTGGTTGGCCGCTTGAAGTTATTGGCCGTCACCGCCTTGCCGATGGCGATGTCGACGCTTGCATGCTGTGTGTTGTCCATCTTGGAGAAGGCCGCGAGGTTGCCCGTGCTGTCCACGATGGCGATGGCGACCGCCCAGTTGTTGTTCTTGGCCTCCGCCTCGGCGGCGGCCATCGCCTTCTTGGCGGCATCGAAGGTGATGGCGGGACCGTAGGGCGGCGGTGGCGGCGGCGCCTGGGCGAAAAGCGGTGACACGACGAAGCTGGCCGCAACGGCGGCCACGATCATGAGCCTGTGCATGGCTGTTTTCTCCCTGGTTTCCGTCTCTGCGGACGGCCCGGGGACTATGAACGAGGAGGCGCTGTCGGATAATTCAACCAGCGGTCACATTCAGGTGACCCTCACCCTCTTCCACCTCCCCCGTCATCCCCGTCATACGGGGGAGGTGGAAGGGGGGGGAAGTCTACCGAGATGGCGTTGGCGAATTTCAGATCTGAAAACGACCTGGCATCGATGGCGTGGCTCTCCCCCTCCGGGCCTCCCCCGTAAGACGGGGTAAGACGGGGGAGGAGAAGAAGCAAAGAAAGTCAGCCCGGATTGTCGAGGCTGAAGACGCCCGTCTCCTCATCGTAGGCGAAGGCCTCGGCGTAGCGGCCCCAGCCGGTGACGGCGCGCAGGGTCTGGTCGGCGAACTGCTCGGACATGTGGTCCTCGAGCTCGTCGCGGAAGCGGCTGGCGGGCGCGCGATGGTTGTCGCGCTCGTCGAGGATCCGGCGGATGTGGCCGGCGAGCGGCACGTTGGCCAGGAGGTGCTGGGCGAACAGGTGCTTGCGGTCGTCGGGGCCGAGATCGACGAAGCGTCGGCCGGCATCGGTCAGGCGGATGTCGCCCTCGGCCAGTTCGGCGAAGCGCATCAGTTGCAGGCTCTCGGCCACCGGGAAGAGATCGTCGATCTCCATCTGCAGGGTCGCGGCGAGATCGGGCAGGTCGGCGCGGCCGCGATACGGTTCGGCCGCGATCGCCTCCAGAAGGCCCGCCAGCAGGTTGGTGGACACGCGCGGCAGCAACAGCGAGATGCCGCTGCCCGGGAGCGCGTGCGCCGTCGGCTGGGCGGCGGGCTTGGCGGTCATCAAGGCGTAGATGTCGTCGACCAACCGGCGGAAGGCCGGGTCGAGCCGGTTGCGCGGCTGCGGCAGGTTGACGGGAATCTCGGCAGCGACCCGGCCGGGATTGGAGGCCAGCACCAGGATGCGGTCGCTCATCAGCACCGCCTCCTCGATATTGTGCGTCACCAGCAGGATGGACGAGATCGGCAGTCGTCCCTCGTGCCAGAGGTCGAGCAGGTCGGTGCGCAAGGTCTCGGCGGTCAGCACGTCGAGCGCGGAGAAGGCTTCGTCCATCAGCAGCAGCCTGGGGTGAACGACCAGCGCCCGGGCAATGCCGACGCGTTGGCGCATGCCGCCCGACAGCTCCTTGGGATAGGCGCTTTCGTAGCCGTCGAGCCCGATCAGGTCGATGGCCTCGAGTGCGCGGCGGCGGCGTTCCGCCGGCGCGATGCCCAGCGCCTCGAGGCCGATCTCGACGTTTTCCTGCACGGTCAGCCAGGGAAACAGCGCGAAGGTCTGGAACACCATGGCGACTTCGCTCGCGGGACCGGCGACCGGACGGCCGTCGATGACGACACTGCCCTCGCTTGCCGGCATCAGGCCCGCGATGATGCGCAGCAAGGAGGACTTGCCGCATCCGGAACGGCCGAGCAGGGAGACGATCTCGCGGTTGGCGAGCTTGAGGCTGACGCCATCCAGGACCAGCAGGCGCTCGCCGCTGCCTTTGGGATAGGACTGGCGCACGTGGTCGACTTCGACCAGCGGCGTGTTCATGCCATCCATGTCAGTCTCCTCATGTCAGGCGATAACGCCGTTCGGCGAGTCGATAGAGCGGCCGCCAGACCACGCGGTTGCACGCCACCACCATCACCGACATCACGGCGATGCCCAGTACGACGCGTGCATAGTCGCCGTTGGCCGAGGCATCGGCGATGTAGGCGCCGAGGCCGGCCGCCTCCAGCCTGGTGGTGCCCCAGCTTGCGACCTCGGCCACGATGCTGGCGTTCCACGAGCCGCCGGTCGCCGTCAGCGCGCCCGTCACGTAGTAAGGCAGGATCCCGGGCAGGATGACCTTGCGCCACCACTGCCACGACCGCAGGCGGAAAAGCGCGGCGGCTTCACGCAAATCGGTCGGGAAGGCGCTGGCGCCGGCGATGACGTTGAACAGGATGTACCACTGCGTGCCCAGCACCATCAGCGGGCTGAGCCAGATGTCGGGATCGAGGCGCCAGTGCACGATCGCCACGACGGCGATGGGGAAGAGCACATTGGCCGGGAAGGCGGCGAGGAACTGCGCGACCGGCTGGACGCGGGTGGCGACATTGGGCCTGAGCCCGATCCAGACGCCGATCGGCACCCACACGAGACTCGCCAGTGCGATCAGGATCACGACTCGCAGCAGCGTGAGCAGGCCGAGCCCGAACGCCTGACCGACGTCGCGCCAGCCCAGCGAGACGTCGACGAACTGCACGATGCGCCATAGTGCCCAGGCGCAGCCCAGCAGCACGAGGCCGAGCCACAGGCGATCGATCAACCGCGCCAGGTCCGGCCTGGGCTTTGCGATGACAGGCGACGTGCGGCGCGGCAGCTGTGCGCCGGCCCAACCGCTGAGTGTCGATGCCATCACCGTCATCCGGCGCAGCAGTCGCGCGTGGCGCCAGATATCGTAGACCCACGAGCGCGGTCGCCGCTGGCTGGCCGTCTGCTCGAAGCGGAATTTGTCGGCCCAGGCCACGATCGGGCGGAACAGCAGCTGGTCGTAGGCCAGGATCACCAGCGCCATGGTGCCGACGGCCATCAGCACGGCAGGCACGTCCTTCTTGTCGATGGCGACGGCGAGCCACGAGCCGATGCCCGGCAGCTTGATCGTGGTGTCGCCGACAGTGATGGCCTCGGACGCCACGACAAAGAACCAGCCGCCCGACATCGACATCATGGTGTTCCAGATCAGGCCGGGCGCGGCGAACGGCGCCTCCAGCCGCCAGAAGCGCAGCCAGGGCGAGAGGCGGAAATGACGCGCCGCCTCATCGAGATCGGGCGGCAGCGTGCGGAGCGACTGGTAGAAACTGAAGGCCATGTTCCAGGCCTGGCTGGTGAAGATGGCGAAGATCGCCGCGCATTCCGCGCCGAGCTGATTGCCGGGAAAGAGGTTTATGAAATAGACGACGGTGAAGGTGAGGAAGCCCAGCACGGGCACCGACTGCAGGATGTCGAGTGCCGGGATGATCACCAGCTCGGCGCGCTTGCTCTTGGCAGCCAGCGTGCCGATCACGAAGGTGAAGACGAGCGAGGCGATGATGGCTGCGAACATGCGCAGCACGGTGCGGAGCGCGTATTCGGGCAGGTTGGCGGGATCGAGCGTGACCGGCGCAGTGGCGAGCTGGCCGATCGGCTGTGCCATCTCGCGCGCGCCATGGGCCAGCATGACGAAGGCTGCCCCGACCACGATGAAGATTGCGAGGTCGTAGGGATTGGGCCGCAAGCCCGCGCTGCGCAGCGGCAGCGGCGGGCGTTGGTCAATACGGGGCTGAGACAATCGTGCCATGGCAAGCCTTTCGCCAGAGAGCCATGGCAAGGCGAGATGACGTGGGCATGACGCTCATGTTCCTCTCACCCTTGGGGGAGAGGTCAGCTGAGGGGGTGCAACGCGAAAACCATCTCCTGCATCACCCCCCGCCCAGCCTCTCCCGCAAGGGGGGAGAGGAGCATGAAGGTCGGAGGCGGGACGGCACGAGATCAATGCTTCAAATTCGGCATCTCGGTCAGGGGCACGATACGAATACCGGCGGCCTCGAGGCCCTCGCGCACCGCCTTCGACACCATGACCGCCGTGGGCCCATCGCCGTGCACGCAGATCGAATCGACCTGGCAGGGAATGCGCTTGCCCGAGGTCGAGTAGATTGCCTGCTCGTCGACCATGCGGCGGACATGCGCCACGGCCTGGGCAGGATCCTTGATCATCGAGCCTGCTTCCTTGCGCGGCGTCAGGAAGCCCTTGTCGGTATAGGTGCGGTCTGCGAACACCTCCTCGGCTACGCGCAGGCCCGCGCGGCGCGCCGCTTTGCCCTGCTCGGTGTTGGCCTGGGCGAGGAAGATCAGGTCACGGTCGGCCGCCTTGGTGGCGCGGCAGATCGCGTCGCACATCTCCGCGCTCTCGGCCGACATGTTGGCCATCATGCCGTGCGGCTTCATGTGCGTGACCTTGGCGCCGTGCAGGGCCGCGATCGCCTGCAGCGCGCCGATCTGGTAGGCGATGTTGGCCTCGAGCTCCTTGATCGTGAGGTTGATCACGCGCCGGCCGACGCCCTGCAGGGCGGCGAAGCCGGGATGGGCGCCGATCGACACGCCGTTCTCCTGGCAGAGCTTCACGGTGTCGACCATCACCGTGGGATCGCTGGCATGGAAGCCGCAGGCGACGTTGGCCGACTTCACGATCTTCAGCACCTCGGTATCATTGCCCATCACCCACGGGCCGAAGCTCTCGCCCAGGTCGGAATTGATGTTGACGAAACCGGCGTTGGTCGCAGCCATGAGAAAACTCCTTGGGGCAGCTGCCCATTCGCGAATGCCGTCATCCCGGGCG
>JAEZHS010000646.1 GCA_023436825.1 Pseudomonadota bacterium
CTTCGGGCGGCTCCGCTCGGGATGACGGGAAAATCGGTCATATGCGATAGCCCTGCCTCGTCATACGGGGGAGGGTAGGGAGGGGGAAAGCCGCAGAGGTGATCTCAGCAGAAGGTCACGTCCCAAAATGCGCTGCCATCACTGCCGCCGCCTCATCGTTGGCCTTGAGTCCCTGGCTCAAGAACCGCGTCAGTGAGAAGAAGCCGTGGATGGTGCCGGGATAGTTCACATAGGTCGTCTTGATGCCGGCGTCGATCAGCCGGTCGGCATAGGCGCGGCCCTCGTCACGCAATGGATCGTAGCCCGCGGTCAGGACGAAGGCTGGCGGCAAGCCCTTGAAGTCCTTGGCGAGCAGTGGCGACAGGCGCAGGTCGCTGAGATCGGTGCCGGCCGGTACATAGGCCTTCCAGAACCATTCCATCAGCTCCTTGGTGAGGAAGTAGCCTTCGGCGAAAGCCACGCGCGAGGCGCTCTGCTTGCTTGAGTCCGTCGCGGGATAGATCAGCATCTGGAAGGCCGGCCCCTGCTTGTCGCCGGCATCGCGGATGGCCTGGCAGACGACCGCGGCGATGGCGCCGCCCGCCGAATCGCCGCCGACGGCGATGCGCGCGGCATCGACGCCGAGTGACGCCGCGTTGTCACGGACATGGCGGAACGCGGCGACGCCGTCATCGGTCGACGCCGGGAAGGGATGCTCCGGCGACAGGCGATAGTCGATCGAGATCACCTGGCAGCGGCTCTTGTTGGCCAGCCGCCGGCAGGTCGAGTCGTGCGTCTCGATGTTGCCGATCACGAATCCGCCGCCGTGATAGTAGATCAGCGTCGGCAACGGTCCGGCCGCGGCGCCGAGCGGTCGATAACGGCGAAAGCGGATCTCGCCGGCCGGTCCGGCGAAGGCGCCGTCGGCGACTTCGCCGACCTGCATCGGATCGGCCTCGCTGTCCTCCGACATCTTGTCGACCGCCTGTCGGCCCACCGCGTACGGCAACGTATGGAGCTTCGGTCGTCCTTCCTGAACGGCCTTCTCCATCAGTTCGAGCAGTACGCGGGCTTCATGGTCGAGCATCGGTCACTCCGGATCGAAAAGATGGCGATAGGCGAACAGGGCGGGCGCGCCGCCGGTATGGAGGAAGACGATATCGTCATCCGCCGACCAGCGCCCGCCCCGGATCAGTGCGATGAGGCCGGCCAGGCCCTTGCCCGAATAGACCGGATCGAGGATCAGCGCTTCAAGCCGCGCGGCGAGCCTGATCGCCTCGACCGTGGCCGCGTGCGGCACGCCGTATGCCGGGCCGGCGTGGCCCGCCACGACTTCGACATCGGCCTCGTCGAACGGCTGGTCGAGAAGCTGGGCGGCGCCGCGGCCATAGGCCGACACGTCGGCGCGCACACGTTCGGGCTCGGCATCGATGTCGATGCCGACGATGCGGGTGTCGGGCAGGCAGATGCGCGCGCCGACGACCAGCCCGGCCTGCGTCGCCGCACTGCCCGAGCAATGGACGATGGCGCGTGGCTTGACGCCCCGCGCCGAGCACTGCTCGGCAATCTCGGCCACCGTCGAGGCGTAGCCCGCCGCGCCCAGCGGATTGGACACCCCGTAGGGCACGACATAGGTCTTGCGTCCTTCCGCCTGCAGACGCGTGGCAAGATCGCGGATGGCGCCGTTGCGATCGCCGTTCCAGGGCACGTCGTGCAGCGTCGCGCCGAACAGGCGGTTGAGCAGCGCGTTGCCCGTGCGGCCGTACTCGGGCGAAGGCGGCGCCAGTCGGCCATGATAGACAGCGAGATGGCAGTCGAGCCCGAGCTTCGCCGCCGCGGCCGCGACCTGGCGCTGGCTGTTGGACTGCACCACGCCGCCCGACACCAGCGTGTCGACGCCGCTTCGCAGGGCATCGTGCAGCACATGGTCGAGCTTGCGCAGCTTGTTGCCGCCGAAGCCCGGCCCGCTCAAGTCCTCGCGCTTGACCCACAGCCGCGGTCCCGCGAGGTGCCGGCTGAGCCGCGTCATGGGCTCGAAGGGCGTCGGCAGCGTGCAGAGGCCGACGCGGGGGAAGCGCGCCAGCGCCTCGTTGAGGCGGCCAATGGCCTCGCGGCTCATGGCGTCAGAGCAGGAAGGCGCGGGCGTGCGCCGCGATGTCCGTCGCGCGCTCCCAGCTCATGCAGAAGCGGCCGCCGGGCACGATCTCGAGCCTGGCGTGCGGGCACTTCGCCTGCATGAGCGCGCGATGCTTGCCGTAGATGAAGTTCTCGCCGTACAGCATCAGCACCGGCAACTGCAACGCCGCCATGCCGCCCAGCGTGTCGAACTTGGCGAGCGCGCCCATCGCCTGCCAGCGGTCGCGGCCGATCTCGAGCTGGGCGGTGTTGATGCGGTCCATCCACGACTGTGTCGGCTGCATCGGCGCATGCTCGGGATCGTTCTCGAGCAGGAACCTTATCGAGCGCGGCGCCGGAAAGCCCGATTCGTCGCTCGGCCGCACCTTGGCGATGTCGGCGATGTCGTTCCTGGCGGTGTCGGCGTCGCTGAAGTAGGGGATGTTGATCAGCACCGCCTTGTCGATGCGCTGCGGCCAGCGCGCGCCGAGCGCGATCGAGGTCGCCGCACCGACGGCTTCGCCCATGGCGAAGGCGCGCTCGATCTCGAGCGCATCCATCACCTCGACCACGCAGCGCGCGTAGTCCTCGATGCCGGGCTGCCAGTCGATGTGGTCGGAATGACCGTGGCTCGGATAGTCGATGGCGATGGCGCGGAAGTCGGGCGCCAGCGCCTGCAGCAGCTCGACCATGACGGCCGAGCTCTGCTGGTTGATGTGGCTCACCATGACGACGGGAGCGCCCGCGTCGCCGCAGGCCCGCCAGTGGATATGCCCGGCGAAGGTCTTCGCCAGGCCGCGATCGATGTTCAGGGTCACGCGCCACTCTACTCCAGCTTGACGTTTGCTGCCTTGATGATGGCGGCCCACTTGTCGACCTCCTCCTTGAGGAAGGCCTGCAGCTCGGCCGAGGTGCCGCCGCCCACGACGCCGCCCACCTTCTCATAGGCCTCCGCCAGCTCCTTGCTCTTGAGCGCGGCGGTGGCGGCATCGAAGACCTTCTTGCGCGCTTCGGGCACTGCGGCGCCGGGCGATATCAGGGCGTACCAGTTGTCGGAGTTGACCTTGGGATAGCCCATTTCGCGCATGGTCGGGACGTCGGGCAGGAGCGGCGCGCGCGTGTCCGACGTCACACCCAGGACCTTGATGGCGCCCGTGCGGACGTGCGGCAGCAGCACCGAGATATCGAGCAGCACGGTGTCGACCGTGCCGGCCAAAAGGTCGTTGGTGGCTGGTGCCGCGCCGCGATAGGGCACGTGCAGCAGGTCCGTGCCGGTCTCGCGCTTGAACAGCTCGATGGCGAGATGGGTGATGCCGCCCGTGCCGGCCGAGCCGCAGGTCACCTTGCCGGGATTGGCCTTGGCGTGGGCGATGAAGCTCTTGAGGTCGTTGATGCCGAGCTTGCTGTTGATGGCGAGCACCTCCTGCACGCGCACCACCAGGATCTGCGGGGCGATGTCCTTGGCTGGATCGAACGGCATCTTGGGCATCAGGCTCTGCATGATGGCGCCGGCCGAGGCGCTCATCAGGCCCATGACGTGGGCGTCGGTGCCGGCCTTGGCGACGAAGTCG
>JAEZHS010000689.1 GCA_023436825.1 Pseudomonadota bacterium
GCCGATGGCCGCGCTGCCCTTGAGTCCCGTCATGAGCATCGATGCCGCGGCCATCAAGAAGGGCATGCGCCACCTCGCGGCGAGCGTCACCCTGATCACCACCCGCCACTGCGACCTGCGCGGCGGCCTGACGGCTACGGCCGTCTGCTCGGTTTCGGCCGAGCCGCCGCAGCTTCTGATCTGCGTCAACAAGACGGCAAGCGCCCACGATCCGATCGGCGAGGCGGGCGTCTTCTGCGTCAACATCCTGGCGCCCGAGCATCGCAAGATCGCCGAGCGTTTCGCCGGCATGGACGGTGTCGAAGGCGACGACCGCTTCATCGACATGGGCGAATGGTCGACGCTTTCCACCGGTGCGCCAGTGCTGAAGGGGTGCCCGGTGTCGTTCGACTGCAAGCTGGTGACCAAGGTCGCCGCCGGCACCCACACCATCTATCTCGGCGAGATCGTCGACATCAGCCTCGATCCGGCGGCCCACGCGCTGCTCTACTGCGACGGCGCCTTCGTGCACGGCGAGCTTCTCAAGAAGGCGCTGCAGGCGGCCTGAGCCATTCGTCGTCCCGACCGAGCGAAGCGAGCGGAGGGACCTCCTCTCCGCCGGTTTGCCGCAAATCGTGGAAACAAGGCCCCTCGGCTACGGTCGGAGCGACGGATAAACGGCTTTGACTACATTCTCCGAGCCCTTATGTTCCGGCGCCGATTGGGGCGTAGCCAAGCGGTAAGGCAGAGGATTTTGATTCCTCCATTCCCAGGTTCGAATCCTGGCGCCCCAGCCATTCCCCGCGCTATTGCATCGAGTAGACGAAGGGCGAGGGCAGGTCGCGCGTCTTGGGCTCCAGCCGCGCCTTCATGGCGATTTCCACGACCGCCGTCCGGTTGTCGGCCAGATAGCGGGCGGCGTTGTCGAAGCCACCCGCCCTGCAGTCGGCGATGAGGCGATCCACTTCCCGTTGCACGTCGCGTCGCAAGTCGTCGTCGTCAGCCACGGCAGGCCCCCGATTGCTAGAGTTCGACACGACTCGACACGACGGTCCGGCCGAGGACCAGATAATCGATGCCGCTGATGCTGAAGGTCCTGATCGCATCGCGTGGCGAATCCACCATCGGTTCGCCGCGCAGGTTGAAGGACGTGTTCATGAGGACCGGCACGCCCTTGCGCCGTTCGAAGGCCTTCAGCAACGCGTGAAAGGTCGGGTTCGAAGCGGCCGTAACGATCTGGACGCGAGCCGATCCGTCGGCATGCGTGATTGCCGGAATGACGCTCTTCTTCTCCGCGCGGACCGGATGCACCGCCAGCATGTAGTACTCCGGCGCGCCGGTCCCCAGGTTCGGTTCGAACTCGAAATACTGGCTGGCGGCCTCGGCGGTAACGGCCGGCGCAAATGGGCGGAAGAGCTCGCGGAACTTCACGCGCTCGTTGACGATGCGCTTCATGGCCGGATTCGTCGCATCCGCCAGGATGCTGCGGGCGCCGAGGGCACGCGGCCCCCATTCGGATTGCCCCTGCACCCAGCCGATAACGGCGCCGTCCGCGAGAAGGCCGGCGACATGGTCGACGAGTTCGTCGTCGCTGGGGTGCGTCGAGATCGAGTCGAACCCGCTCGTGGCGACAGCGGCCTCGACTTCCGCCCGATTGAGCGGCGAGCCGAGATACGGCGACGCAAAGCTCTGCATCCGCGGCTGCCTGGCGGCTCGGTGATAGTAGGATGCAGCGGCGCCGATGGCATTGCCGGCATCTCCGGCCGCGGGATGGACGAAGAGATTGTAGCCGCCTTCGCGGATCAGGCGGCCGTTGGCCAGTGAGTTCAGGGCGACGCCGCCAGCGAGGCAGATATTGCGCGTTCCTGCGATCGCCGACGCCTTCGTCACTACGTGAAGGATGAGCTCCTCGGTGCAGAGCTGGACGCTGGCCGCCAGGTCGGCATAGTGCCTGCTGCTGTTCAGAATCTGCTCGGCCTCTGCTTCCGTAAGGTCTTCCGGCAGGTCGGCGCGCGCCACGGCGAAGTCGGCTTCCGGTTCGCGCGGTTTGCCGAAGCGACGCAGGAATTCGTCGGTATAAGGCAGTGATTCGGGGGTGAGGAATTCGAAGCAGGATTGGTCGATCTCGAACCCGCCGTCCTCGCGCAACGTGATCAGCTTGCGTACGTCATTGTAGAACTTCGGCTGTCCGAAGGCGGCCATGCCCATGACCTTGTACTCGCCTTCGTTCACCTCGAAACCGAGGAAGGCGGTGAAGGCGCTGTAGAACAGGCCGATCGAGTGCGGCAGGTTGATCGCCAGCTTTCGTTCGATCTCCGACCCTCGACCGACGGCAATGACGGCCGTCTCGTACTCGCCGACGCCGTCCATGGTGACGACCGCCGCGTGATCGAAGGATGAGGTGTAGAACGCCGCCGCCAGGTGGGAGTCGTGATGGTCCACGTAGGCGACTTTCTCCCTGGATACGCCCAGCTCACTGCAGATCTTGCCGACGGCGTCGAACTTGTCCAGCTTGAACCAGGAGTGCGTGACCGACTTGAGGTAGGGCGGCACCTCGCTAGCCCCGGTTGCCGCGTTCCATAGGGTTCGGGCCCTGTCGATCAATCCGCCGTTCGCCTTCTGCTGCTGGCGAACCGTAGAAGCCCACACGATGCGATCGAACTTCTTCAATGCGTCTTCATAATAGACGATACGATCGATCTCGGCGATCGAGACGCCCGCCTGCCTGAGACAGAATTCTATGGCGAGACGCGGGAACCCGGCGTCGTGCTTGATCCGTGTGAAGCGCTCTTCCTGGCCCGCGGCAACGATGCGGCCGTCGACCAGCAGGGCGGCTGCCGAGTCGTGAAAACCGAAAGAGAGGCCGAGCACCTTCATCACATGGTTCCGCGCCAACGGCCGTTATCGACATAGGCCCTGGCGATGGCGTCGGCATAGAGCCCGGCCAAGAGAAGGTCTCCTTCCGGCATCAGGTGCACCTCGTCCCCGAAGAGCAGTCGCTCGGGACCGCAGGCCGAGATCGCCGCATCGCAGTCGACGAACGGAATGTCATCCTCGAGCTTCAGGCCCTGCCGCAGGATCCGGAACATGCCTTCGACGTTGGCACGCGCCGGTTCATGATCGGGATTGCGATTGCGCTTGAGAAGGCCGTCCTCCAGCGACGACCGCTTCTTGTGACTGGACGCCGCCGGCTGCAGTCCCCAGACGAACATCCCGCCATTCGAGCGCACGATCTGGGCGAACTGGCGTTTTCTCCTGGTATAGGATTTCAGCACCTGCACGGGCTGGTTCACGACGCGATATGGCAGAGAATTCTGAGTGCGCGGTATCTCGTCGGTCCGATGCAGGATCTGGGACCAGCCCTCGAGGTTCTCCTGGTAAATCAGGTTCCAGTCGTCGAGGACGCGGGGATCGCAAAGCTGACCGTAGACCGCGTCGTTGTAACCGTCATGCGCGACAACGATGTCAGGCTTCAGGTCCCAGCAGAAATTCATGTAGGTCGACATCTCGTTCATCACGACATGGCCGTGCTGCCCGAAGTTGAGAACAGTGAACCGCAGCTCGAGATTGCGCTCCTTGCAGTGGGCGTTGAGCCGCTCCTGGAGGAGTTCCGTATACATCTGGTGATGCAGGCAAAACATGCTCCAGCCGGCGGAGCCGCCGAAGCAGGCTATCACCTTGTGGTGCTTGTCGCGTCGGGCAAGCTCGCCAAGCGACTGCGTTATGCGGCAGCCGAACGAGTTGATCGGTCCTATGCCGAGGAAGCGGAAGAGGTAGCCAAAGGGGAAGTAATAGAAGCCCCACGGCTCGCGCGGCGAGAGCTGGTTGAAGATGTTGGCGTCCATGTTCTGCAGCTCGGCCGACGACCAATCCCGCTTGTAGGGTACGATCCGCCCGCTGAACTTGATGCTCGACACCACTGCGCCGGCCTGATGCGCCCGATCGCCGGATTCCCAGTGCGCGGAATAGCCGTCCTTGTCGTGGTAGCTCTCGAGCAGCACGACATGCTCATCGGCCGTGAATTTGCGCGGCGCGGCAACGATATCGAGTCCGGGAAACAGCGACCGGTAGGTCGGCAGCGTGGTTTCGGGCGCGGCAAGAACCGGCTTTGCGCCGCTCTGCGCGAAATGCGTGGTGACGCCTTCGAGTTCCTGTCGAAGTATCTCGAGCGGAGTCGATGCTTCCGGAGGGAAGATGACCCTGACTTTCGTCCTGCCCCAGTTCATGCCTTCTCTATATGAGTGCCGATCATCAGGTGCAACGTTGCGCCATTGTACGCACGTGCCCTGGTCCGGCGCGAGAAGCTGGCTCGCACCGGACCGGATCCATTGCCACTCCTAGCCTAGGCCATTTCCGCGACGCGCCGCCTTGGAGCGGATCTGCGGGCCGGCAACAGTTCGGCGATCTGCACCGCATTGAGCGCCGCCCCCTTGCGCAGGTTGTCGCCCGACACGAACAGCGCGAGCCCATGCCTGACCGTCGGGTCGGGTCGTACGCGGCCGACATAGACGGCGTCGCGGCCGGTCGCTTCCAGCGGATTGGGCACGTCGGACAGCTCCACGCCCGGCGCTGCGCGTAAGAGATCGAGGGCCCTGGCGACCGGCAGCGGCCGGTCGAACTCGACGTTCATCGACAGCGAATGGCCCGTCCACACCGGCACGCGCACGCAGGTGCCCGACACCGCGAGGTCGGGGATCTCCAGGATCTTGCGGCTCTCGTCGCGCAGCTTGACCTCCTCCTCGGAGTAGCCGTTCTCGACGATGCGGTAGTTGAGCGGCACGACATTGTAGGCGATCGGCACAGCCCACTTGGCGGTCGACGGGAACTCGACGGCGCTGCCGTCATGCACCAGCGCCGTGGCGCCGACGCCCGCGCTCAGCATCTGGCCTTCCAGCTCGTCGACGCCGGCCAGGCCCGCGCCCGACACGGCTTGGTAGGTGCTGGCCACCAGACGGCGCAGACCCGCCGCCTTGTGCAACGGCTTCAGCACCGGCATGGCCGCCATGGTGGTGCAGTTGGGGTTGGCGACGATGCCCTTGGGGATGATGGCGAGCGCATGCGGATTGACCTCGGCGACCACCAGCGGGACCTTGGGATCGGAGCGCCAGGCCGAGGAGTTGTCGATGACGATGGCGCCGGCGGCGGCGACGATCGGCGCCAGCTTCCTGGAGGTCGCACCGCCCGCCGAGAAGAAGACGACATCGAGCCCGGAATAGTCGGCAGTCTCGGCATCCTCGACGACGATCTCCTGGTCCTTCCAGGCGCGGCGCTTGCCGGCCGAGCGCGCCGAGGCGAACAGGCGCAGCGAGCCGACCGGGAAGTTCCGTTCGGCCAGGATGGCGCGCATGAGCTCGCCCACCATGCCGGTCGCGCCGACGATCCCAACCGAAAGGGGGCCGGCGGAAGGGGGTAGTTGCGGTTGTTCTTCTAACGACATTGGACGCTTCTCCTGGTTTCAGCCGGAGACGGAGCGCCCGCGAACGACAAAGGCCCCGTCTAGCGGCGGGGCCTTCAAGGGTTCGTTCGCTGTTACCTACTTTTAGCGCGCACAAGCCCCTGCCGACCCACCGGTGGTGGCGGCTTTTTTGGTGACTCGGGTCTTGGAGCGAAACGACATCGTCACCTTTATAGATCGATTGCAGAAAATTTGCAAAGGTCGGCGCATGCCCGACACCTACGATGCGATCGTCCTCGGCCTTGGCGCGATGGGCTCGGCCGCGACCTATCAGTTGGCGCGCCGCGGCGCCAAGGTGCTGGGCATTGACCGCTATTCACCGCCGCACGAATTCGGCTCGACCCATGGCGACACCCGCATCACGCGCATCGCTTGTGGCGAGGGGCCGGAATATTCGGCCTTCGCCATGCGCAGCCACGAGATCTGGCGCGAGCTCGAAGCCGAGACGGGCCTGGACCTGCTGACCCAAAACGGTTTCCTCGCGATCTCGGGGGCCGGCGACCGCTCGGCCAACCATGGTGTTGCGAAATTCCTCGACGCCACCGCGGCCGCAGCCCGGTCAGCCGGGGTGAGCTATGAAATCCTCGACAGCGCGACGCTGCGCCGGCGCTATCCCGCCCTCAACGTCGCCGACGGTGACCAGGCCTATCACGACACGGTGGGTGGCTTCGCGCGGCCGGAGAACTGCGTGACCGCTCAGTTGCGGGCTGCGGTCGCGCGCGGCGCCGATCTGAAGCTGGGCGAGACGGTGGTCTCCTTTCGCCAGGACGATGGTTTCGCAACCGTCACGACCGACAAGCAGACTTATGGCGCCGCCCAGTTGATCGTGGCGGCCGGCGCGTGGCTGCCGGCCATGCTGAAGCCTGCGCTCGCCGCCAACTTCATGGTCACGCGTCAGGTGCTGTACTGGTTTCGCGCCCGCAGCGAGGCTGCGCACGCCCAGTTCGCGCCCGATCGTTTTCCTGTCTACATCTGGCAGATTCCCGCACCGCAATCGATCTACGGCTTTCCCGCCACCGGCGGCCTGGACGAGGGCGTCAAGATAGCGACCGAACAATATGACGTGGCGACCACGCCCGACTCGGTTTCGCGCACCGTCCCGCCCGAAGAAGTGCGCGAAATGTACGAGACCTATGTCGAGCCTTTCTTCCCGGGCCTGTCGCCGGTCTGCGTGAGGAGCAAGGTCTGTCTCTATACCTGGGTCGACAAGGCGCGCTTCATCATCGATCGCCATCCCGACCACGATCGCGTCATCGTGGCGTCTCCCTGCTCGGGCCACGGCTTCAAGCACTCCGCCGGCGTCGGCGAGTTGCTCGCCCAGATGGCGCTGGGAGAGGCGCATCGCGACATAGCCATGTTCCGCTTGCGTTAGACCGCCGTCGTCACGAGCAGCTCGACGCCGAAGGTCACTGCGTCGGTTCCGGACCACGCCGGGATGCCGGCCGGTGAAAGATGCCGCGCATTCGGGCCCCACTCGACGCGAGGAAGGCGCGCCGGCGCTGCCGTTGATCGGCCGTATCGCCTCCGGTCTTCGCCGACCGTCCGACGGCAAGGTTGACGTAACCGCTGCGGGCCAGGTCGAACGTGTGTCGACGGCGGCAGCAGAACGAGCGACCGCCGAGGTCGAGATCAGCGCGGCAGATCGGGCAACGGAGCGCCGCATAGGCCTGTCGACGGAGCGGCTGCACGGTGCCGCTCCAGGATCATCAGAAGTCAGGTATTCATGACTGGCGGCCGTATCGCTTTTCGACAGTTGCGAGAATGGTCGACACGCACCAGCAAAACCGCAGGCGTCCTCAGAGGCGATGGCGTACCCGCGGTGCAGGCGCGGCCAGCACAGCCAGCAGTGCGGCCAGCGCCGGCGCGGCCTGGACGTAGAGGATCGACATCTTGGCGGTCAGCCCGCCATAGACGCCGGCCGCGATCACGCAGCACAGGAAGAAGATCTTCACGTCACGCCGGCCGCTGATGAGGCCCCAGAGCAGTCCGGCAGCGAGGAAGCCGTTGTAGAGGCCCTGATTGGCGGCCAGCACGGACGATTGCGCGGCGAACTCCGGGGTGGTGTTGAAGACGTCGTGGCCGACCGGATGGTTCCAAAGGAACATCTCGAGGATCAGGAAGCCCACGTGGGCCAGCGCCACGATCGCCACCAGCAGCAGCGCGATGATCCTCATCGTCTTTCTCCCCCTCGATTGGCGGCAATGCTATCACGGCCTGCCGTCACGTGCGCTTCATCGCCCGCTCGCGCTTCCGGTAGGCATTGGCAAGCCGCTGGCTGCGATCTTCAGCAGTGGTGAAAAGATCAGGTATGCCTTGGTCGCTTGCGGCAAGCAGTTCCTCCTCGAGCATCGCATGCAGCTTGCGCTTGCCGTCGGCCAGCAGATGCTCGATCTCGACGCCGCGCTCGGCAAGCCACCGCGACACCAGCACGGTGCGATGGCAGTCGAGCGGCTCCTTCTCGGCGCACATCAGGCAGAGCGTGGCGTCGGCCGAACCCGCGATCAGCCGGTCAAGCGCTTCCTTGAAGTCGGCGCGCGCGGCGAGCGCGTCGTAACCGGCGCCGTCCTTGGGCTTTCCTCCCAATGCCGCGCCCTCGTAGCGGTAGAGGATGCCGGCGGCCGACAGGCTCTGCGTCAGCCGCTCGCGACCGAACTGCGGGAAGCGGCGCGAGTAGGGCGTGGAGCGCACATCGACCACCGCCTCGACGCCGCCCGCCTTCAACAGGTCGACGAAGCGGCCGATCGTATGATTGGAATGGCCGATCGTCTTGATCATGCGGGTATCAAGAGATCACCTGCGTTTGATGTCAAACCAATGACGCTTCCGATATACACGCAAAGATTGCAATGTATTTCAATTTAGACTACGATTGGCTGCATCGCAGAACGAGCGGGTGCCCGCATGCGCTTCAAGTCTGAGAAGACCGGTCCGTATCAGGTCCTGGCCGTGAGTGGAACCAACACCATCTCCTTCGCCATCGACGCCGACAAGGCCGGCACCAAGGGCCTTCTGGGCTTTGCCGTCGAACGCAGCGATCCCGGGGGCAGGCAGGACTTCTACGTCTTCGGCTTCAAGGTCTTTCCCTCGGTGATCCCCAAGCCCGACGAGAAGACCCAGGTGAAGACCTCGTTCCATCCGATGCAGAGTTTCGTGTGGGACGACTTCACGGCCAAGCCCGACCACAAGTACGAGTACCTTTTCCATCCGCTTAAGGGCACGCCCAAGCAGCTCGATCGCAGCGCCGAGCCGGTGGCGATCCGCGTACAGACCGAGCCGCTGTTCTCGACCCTGGAGCACGACGTCTTCTTCAATCGCGGCGTCGCCAGCAGTCAGGCCTACACGCGCGAGTTCGGCAACAAGAAGCCAAGCCAGCTCAAGGGCGCCAAACGCACCGAGGCGCTGGAGTGGCTGAGCCGCCAGCTCGACGACGCCATCCTGGAGTTCATCGCCAGGGCGGCCAAGGGCGACACGCTGCTCTGCTGCTTCTACGAGTTCCGCTACGAGCCCGTGGTCCGGGCCTTGAAGGACGCGCTCGACCGCGGTGTGGACGTTCGCATCATCATCGACGCCAAGAACAACAAGCCCAAGGACAAGAAGGGCAAGGTGCAGGATCCTTTCCCGCGCGCCGACAACCTCGCCATGATCAAGAAAGTGGGCCTGCCCAAGGCCAATGTGATCCTGCGCGAGGCGCGGACCAACGCCATCCAGCACAACAAGTTCATGGTGTTGCTGAAGGGCAGGCAGCAGAAGCCGGCCGAGGTGTGGACCGGCTCGACCAACATCTCCGATGGCGGCATCCACGGCCAGACCAATGTCGGCCACTGGGTTCGTGACGCGGAGACGGCGAAGAAATTCCAGGCCTATTGGGAAGTGCTGCAATCCGATCCCGGTGGCCGGGACGGTGAGGACCGTGCGACCGCCAACGCCAACAACAAGAAGCTTCGGACTGCGGTCGAGAAGATCCTGGCGGCGCCCACGGCATGGGCCAAGGTCAAGAAGGGCATCACGCCGATCTTCAGCCCACGCAGCGGGTCCGGAGTGCTCGACATGTACGCCCGCATGGTCGACGAGGCGGCCGACACCTCCTGCATCACGCTCGCTTTCGGCATCAACAAGACCTTCAAGGACCTCCTGAAGGACAACAAGCCCGACGGTCATATCGGCTTCTTCCTGCTCGAGAAGGAGGACAAGCCCAACCCGCGCGCCAAAGATCCGTTCGTGCGGCTCAACGCCAAGAACAACATCTATGAGGCGTTCGGCTCGTTCATCGACGAGCCGCTCTATCAATGGGCGAAGGAGACCAACACGCGCATGCTGCAGCTCAACTCGCATGTGAGCTACATCCACTCCAAGTTCCTGCTGAAGGATCCGCTCGGCACCGATCCGATCGTGGTGACGGGCTCGGCCAACTTCAGCGACGCCTCGACCAACGACAACGACGAGAACATGCTCGTGATCCGCGGCAACCAGCGCGTCGCCGACATCTACTTCACCGAGTTCAACCGGCTCTTCTACCACTACTACTTCCGCTCGGTGCTGGAGCGGACCGAGAAGATGCTGAGCGCGGACGAGAAGAAGAAGCGGGACCAGAAGTCACTGTTCCTCGACGAGACCGACGGCTGGCTCGCCGCCTACAAGCCGGGCAGCCTGAAGCAGAAACGCGTCGACATGTTCAAGCGCATGAAGGGGTTTGACGATCCGTGGAAGGGCCCGAGCTTCCGGGTGGCCGGCGGACCGCGGCTATGACGCCGCATCCGGCGGGCAGGCCGGCATGTCGCGCAGGTACTTGTAGCGTCCGTGTCCCTTGAGCTCCGCGAGGTCGTGGGCGACGAGGCCGGGGACGTCGACCAGCTCGACGTGCACGCCGTCATCGCCGACCTCGACGGACAGGATGTCGACGACGTTGTCGGCGGCGGCGTCGGCCGGCTCCTGGACCAGGAAGGCCGTGGACGGCGCCCAGACATGGCGCAAACCGTCGCGGACGACGTCGCGATGGCAATGCAGATGGCCACTGATGACGGCCCGCACCGGCGTCCCCCGCAGCCGGCGCAGCAGCCGGGCGCGTGGCTCGGGATTGATCGACGTCGCCGTGACCTCGGTCTCATCCGGAGACTGCAGGAACAAGGGCTTGTGCAGGGCGAGCAGGACCGGCCGCGATACCGCGGCGAGCTCGGCGTCGATCCACGCATCCTGTTCGTCCTCCTGTGGCAGGCCCGAGCCGAGGAGCTGCGCATTGATGCCGAGGACGCGCCAGTTGTCGGCGTCGAAGGCGAAGCGATCGGCGCCGAACGCCGACAGCCATCGCCGCAGCCGATCCGCGTCGATGATCTGGTCGGCCTCCTGGCCGGGCGGCTCGTCGCCGACGTCGTGATTGCCGGGTACGGCATGGACCGGCGGCTTCAGCCGGCCGAGCGCCCGGCGGGCGAAGGCCACTTCGGCATCGCTGTCGGGTCCGTTGATGCAGAGATCGCCGCTCACGATCACCGCGTCGGGCGCCAACCGGTTCACCACCTCGCACGCGCGGCACCAGTTGTCCCAGAAGAAGCCGTGCGTCGGCGACAGGTGCGGATCGGAGATCACGATGATGCGCGCCACGGCGGTCCTCCTGCAGAAAAAATGAAGCGAAGTATCCGTTGTCGGCGTGACGTTGCGATGTCGCTTGGTCAGCCAGGGCGGTCGCCGCTGCGGGCGAACACGCCGCTGGCATGCACGATCCGCTCGCCGTCGCGCACGATGTAGCAATTGGCGAAGGCCAGCTTGCCGCCGACCTTGTGAACGTCGACATGGACCTCGATCCAGTCGCCGATCCTGGCCGAGCCGGCGAAGTCGGTCGTGATGCTGGCCGTCGTCAGCATCGGACGCGGCTCGACGCTCGATGTCGTGCGATAGCCGAGCGAGATGTCGCATAGCGTCATCAGCAGCCCGCCGTGCGCCACGCCGCGGCCGTTGGCGTGATGCGGCTGGACGCGCACGCCGACGACGAAGGTTCCGTCCGCCTGCCGGCGCATGAAGAACGGTCCGAGGTGGTCCAGGAACGGACTGGTTCGAAACAACGGCTCGAAGCCGGGCGGAGGATTCGCGTCGACCATGGCGGCGAGCCTATCGCCGTCGCATCAGATGCGGGAAATGAATGTTCCGAATTGAATCCCATGCACCTGGATCATGCCAGGCGGCGCACCAGATCGACGAAGCCCAAGGTCGCGGCCGATCGCTCGTCGCCGCGGCAGGCGAGGTTGAGCGGCACGCGGATCGCGGGCTTGCCGGTCAATGCACGGTACGTCACGCCCTCGAGCGGCAGGCGGCTGAGCGATGCCGGCACGATGGTGATACCGAGTCCCGCCGCCACCAGGTTCAGTGTCGAGACGATGCGCGGCGCCTCCTGGCCGACATGCGGGCTGAAGCCCGCTTCGGTGCAGGCGCTGATGATGACGTCGTAGAGGCCGCGCCCGTCGGGCCGGCGGTAAAGGATGAAGGTCTCGGAAGCGAGATCCTTCAGGGTGAGACGCGGCCGGCGCACGAGGCGATGACGCGCGGGCAGGGCGGCCACCATGTCCTCCTGCAGCAGCGCATGGACGGCAAGCCCCTGCGGATCGGCGAGGCTTGACCGGATGAAGGCGATGTCCAGCCGCTCTTCACGCAGGCCGGCCAAAAGCTCGCTCGAGCCGGTCTCCTCCAGGACGAAGGAGACGTCGGGCCGGCTGGCGCGGAACTCGCGGATGGCGCGCGCCACCAGCGGATGGAACGGCGCCGACGTGGTGAAGCCCACGGCGATGCGGCCGACCTCGCCGCGCGCGGTGCGGCGCGCGCGGGCGGCGGCGCGATCGACTTCGGCCAGCACCGCCTCGGCGTCGGCCAGGAAGGAGCGGCCGGCATCGGTCAGGCTGACGCCGCGTGGATGGCGCACGAACAAGGCGGCGTCGATCTCGCTCTCCAGCGCCTTGATCTGCTGGCTGAGCGGCGGCTGCTGAATGTGAAGCTTCTCGGCGGCCCGCGTGATGTGACCTTCGCGCGCGACGGTGACGAAGTAGCGGAGATGGCGCAGTTCCATGGGTGCCTCTTCGCTGGGGGCTCTCCACTCCAGTGGCGCATCTTTTCATGCTCTTCCGGACCGCGCGCATCTTGCGCGCCCATGGAGCTGTGTCTTT
>JAEZHS010000772.1 GCA_023436825.1 Pseudomonadota bacterium
CCTTTTGATCGATCACGACGTGATGGCGGACGCCATCGACGCCGACGCCGCCCGCCGCGTGCTGGCGCGGCTCGGCGGCGAGACCGTCGCCGTCCTGGCCAAGGCCGAGGCTTCGCCCACGGGCGAGATTCGCGGCCGGCGCCACACCATGCTCGCCGACAGCGAGATCCATTCGACGCGCCACGCCCGCGCCTTGGTCGGCGGCGTGTTGGCCGGCGTGATCGGCGACACGCTGCTCTACGTGTCGGGGGGCGCCGAGCATCAGGGCCCGCCGGGCGGCGGGCCGGTGGCGATTATTGCGAGAATCTAGGATAGGCTGCCTGGCGATCCGCGAAGGAGGAGCGCATTCGGCGGCGAGGTTTCATCAACCTGCTCGGTGCCGCGACGGCGTGGCCATTCACGCGAGGGTTCGCCGGCGCGCAAACGACGGAAGCCGTCGTGGTCGAGCCGACGCCTGCCGAGCGGGCGGCCATGGCCGAGCGGGCCGCAGCTTTCATGCAGCAATACACGGTGCCAGGGCTTTCCGTCGCGATCGGCCGCAGTGGCCGGCTTCTCTATCAGGTGGCGTTCGGATGGGCGGATCGCGAGGCGGGCGAGGCAACGACGACGGCGCATTTGTTCCGTGTCTGCAGCATCAGCAAGCCGATCACCTCGGTGGCGGTCTTCACGCTCGTCGAGGAGGGGCGTCTCAGGCTGGAGGACAAGGTCTTCGGGCCAGGCGGCGTGCTCGGAATCGACTATGAAAAGCCGCCGTATGAAGACCATCTGCCGGAGATCACCGTCGAGCATCTTCTCGCTCACACATCCGGGGCGTGGCCGAACAACTCGGTGGACCCGATGTTCGACCGCAAGGACCTGACTCAGGCCGAGTTGATCGACGCGACGCTGCGGTACCACGCGCCGGTGAACCGGCCCGGTGACACCTTCGCCTATTCCAACTTCGGTTACTGCCTGCTCGGACGGGTGATCGAGAAAATCGCCGGCCGGCCGTATGAGGAGTTCGTCCGAGAGAGCGTGCTGAGCCGCTGCGGCATCGGCGACATGACGATCGGTGGGAATACGCCGGAGGAACGTCGCCGGGGCGAGGTGAAGTACTACGGGCAGAGCGGTGAGGATCCGTACTGGGCGAACGTGATGCGCCTGGATTCCTGCGGCGGTTGGATCGCACGTCCCGGCGACCTCGTGCGCTTCGCCATGCATGTCGGCGGCTTCGCCGAGCCGGCCGGTATTTTGAAGCCTGAGACCATCGTCAGGATGACGACGGCGTCGAAGCAGAAGGCGACCTATGCCAAGGGGTGGGCCGTGAACGAGGCCGGGACCTGGTGGCACGAGGGTTCGCTGCCAGGATCCACGGCGATCATGGTGCGGACCAGTACCGGCCTCTGCTGGGCGGCCGTCGCGAATACGCGCGACAAGCGTTTGAGCGAGTCCTCGATGCTTGCCGACATGTTCAAGCTTCTTCGGGCGATGGTCGGCGAAGTCCCTGCCTGGCGTGCGTGAAGGCTGAAGCGTCGCCATCGCATTCGCGCGACATTTAGGAAATCCCCGCGAGCCGTCGATGTCGCTTGTTCTTCCGGCATTGGCGGAAGCCGGCATGTCGCCTGAACAGCGACAGAAACGACAATGCGCGTTCCTCGGCGCAGCGCGGCGAGGGCCAAGTGCATGCAATGCCATCACCCCTGGGGATTTTCCGGTATTCCCAGTATTTCCGACAGAGGTCGTAGCGGTGCCTCGGAAGCCGACCCACTACCAATGGGGCTCCCTGGCGAATTCGGACAGTTACGCAAGTTTCGCAATTGGTTTTGAACGCAGGAAAGGCCGGCATGGCGCCTGCCGTGCGCGATGGACTCCGGATGAACGATGAATAGAGCGGCGCCGCCTGGAGGGCGCGAGCCCCGGCCCGCCCGGAGGCGACCGACCGGACGGGCCGCGCGCGGTGTCTGCCGCGGCCTTTTGGGTCTCGGATCAACGATGCAAAGAGCGGGAACGCCGCGAAGCAGCGCAACCCGCTGACTGTATAACTATAGTATAGTATAGTCAAGAACTATGGTTGGCGCCGCCAGTTTCGTTTTCGCGACTTTTTGGGCTCCGTAGAGGGCCAAGTCTGGCGGGTCGAACCGGCGACCACGCCATTCCTTGTGTCGCCGAGATGGGGTGCCAGCAATGCATTCAATACCGCCATTCGTAGGCCCGGCTCGAGCTTCGCGATGATGGGGCGCATTGCATACGCGTACGACCTCGGTACGGCCGCTCACGTCGGCCAGCTTCGGCGGATTGGGTCGCGGCCGTCCCAGCCGATGGCGGCGGCGCGGATGGCGTCGAAGATGCGCCGGCGTGCCTCGGTCATGTGGGCCATCTCGATTACTGTACCCGGATGGCCTTCGTTCCAGAGATAGACGAAGCGGCCGCGGGCGCTGTCGCCCTGCTGGCCGACCGTGTAGCCCGATCCAAGCGCCTTCCTCAGGATCTCGTCATAATCGACCGGCCAGCTCGACCAGTGCTGCATGCCTTCGTGACCGGCCGCGAGGAAGTCGCGATACATGCTTGGCGTCGCGCAGCGCTGCTGGATCAGCTCGAGCTGCACGTCACCCGAGTTGGCGAGACCGATCGAGACGTGGATGTCGTCGTAGCGCGTGCCGCGATAGCTGAACTCCGTGACGGCGAGCTTGTCGGTGTAGAACCATGGGCCGACACCGCAGACCTCGATCCAATGCTTCATGGCGGCTTCGATGTCGCGCACAACGATGCCGACCTGGCGGAACTCGCCGAACAGACGACTCATCGCGATGTCCTCCCAACGTTTGACCGATCGTGAAGCGCAGGTACCAGGCGGGCAACGAGTCGATCGCGAGCAAGCTCGGACTGCGAAAGGCTACGGCGATCCACGCCATATCGGCCATGGGCCGGGAGCGGAAGTGAGGTGCGGCGGGTGTCCAAGAGGCGCCGCTCGGGTGGGAGCCTGCCAGCGGGCCACATCGCCTTCGAACCGAGGGAGCAGTTTGATGCCGGATCAGGCGGCTTTTGAGATGGGTCGGACCCGATCCTTTTGATCTCGTCCGGCCCCGCTTCGGTCGAAGTGCAAGTCTGTTGTCACAATTTTCACATTTTGCAGCTCGCACCGCGCCAACTACGATCCGGTCGAGGGAGACGCGAGACGAATCGAACGTGGCCAGTATTCGGCCGCCAAAGGCGCTTGGCTCTCGTGACAGGCGACACGTGGAGCCCAACGCTCGCAGCAGCCCGCGGGAGGCTCTGGTCGCATGAACCCCGTAAACAAATACGCCATTTACCATCACCTCGGCGTTGTGGCACACGGGCCGGCCGCGCCCGTGCACGCGATTGCGGAGGAGGTGAAGTCCCACAAGCGCGCCGACATGACGTGGAAGGATCACCTCGTCATGCTGCTGCACATCGGGGCGGAGATCGAGCACAGCCTCATGGTACAGTACCTCTACGCCGCCTATTCGCTGGGCGGCGAGCAGGTGCCTGCCGAGCATCGCAAGATGGTGCGCGGCTGGCAGGCGAACATTCTGGCGGTGGCCAAGGAGGAGATGGGCCACCTGCTCACCGTGCAAAACATTCTCACGCTGATCGGCGCGCCCATCAATCTCGGGCGCATGAACCTGCCATGGGACATCCAGTTCTATCCCTTCCCGTTCCAGCTCGAGCCGCTCTCGCTCGATTCGGTCGCCTGCTATGTGTATGCCGAGATGCCGTCCGAGAAGGAGTTCAGCGAGGCGGCGCAGCGCGGCGGCGGAGGCGGGCTGCTCGATCGCTACCAAAGGTTCGAGCAGAAGGACCGCGCACGCATCATTGAGCGCGTGCGCAAGCGCACCACCAAGCACGGTCCGCACCGCGTCGGCAATCTCTACAACGAGATACTGGACCTCCTCGGCGACGGCACGCGCATTCCGGACGAGGAGTTCCAGGAAAAGACCTACGCGTTCCAGTCCTCGAGTGACGAGTGGGGGCGCGGTTATCAGCCCCGGCCGCGCATGCTCGATGCCGAAGGCGGGCTGGTAGGTGAGGCCAAGCCGGAGCCCGGTATCCGCCGGGCCTACGTCATGGTCGACCGATGCGCCGCCCGCTCGCAGGCAATGGCGGCCCTGAGGGCGCTCAGCGTTCAGGGCGAAGCGCCGGTGCTGGCCGTCAAGGAAGCCGACGAACACTCCCACTTCGACCGCTTCCTCAAGATCTACCAGCAATTCGATGATCTCGGCGGCAGCTGGGATCCGGCCCGGCCCGTGCCGACCAACCCCACGACCATGCGCGACCCCGACGCAGAGGACGACAAGGGCTACATCTCCGCGCTGCATTCGCAGGAATGGGCAAGCCTGTTCAATCTCCGCTATCGAATGCTGCTCAAGTATCTCGCCCATACGTTCCAGTTGGCGCGGACCACGCCGGGCGACAGGCCCAACCTCCGCGCCATGGTCATGCACCGCGTGTTCGGCGAGATGTACAACCTCAAGACCATCGCCGGGATCCTGGTGCGGCTGCCACAGCACGATGCCGCGGGAAATCCGGGGCGCGCCGGGCCGCCTTTCGAGATGCCCTACACGCTCGACCTGCCGGTCGGCGAGCTCGAGCGCTGGATTCTGCATCGCGACCTGATCCGCGCCGCCCAGCAGCTGTGCAATAGGCTGCTCGCCCATCCCGACACCGGAGAGCGCGCGTATCTCGCTGCGCTGGTCGAGCTCGACGGCCAGACCCGTACCTGGATCGAGCGCATCGTCAGCGGTCTTGCAGGGGCGGAAAGGATGACTCCATGACGATCCATCAATTGCGACTTCTGCCGCCGCTCGCCATCGGGCGCCTGGGCTCCGCGCCAAAGCCGATGGACAACTACACGATCGACGACGATCCCGACCAACCGCTCGGCTACCGCCGGCTCAAGGCCGAGCCCACATTGACCGTCGACGAGCAGAGCGGTGAGATCCGCGAAGAGCCGCCCGCGAAGACTCTGGAATTCAAGCAGGACGATCGCATCCGGCCGGTGGCGCCGTTTCTCGAAGTCTTCGCGGTCACTGACGACGACGTGCTGGCGCCGCTCACCCTTGAATTGTTGCGCAGCCACCAGCTCGACGAAACTGCGATCTCCTGGCGCGTTTGCGTTGCCAACCGCAAGGTGGTCCGCCGCACGGTCAATGAGGACGACCTGGTCATGGCGGACACCGATTGGTTCGACGGCCACGCGCCGCAACCGCTCGAGGGCCATTGCAAGAACTTCATTTCCGACCGGGCATTCATCGATTTCGGTCACGTGCGCTACATCAAGCCGAACCGTGACTTTCCCCAAATCCGACTGCGCTTCACGCCGGCCAAGGGCCTGATCTATGGGCCGAGTCCGGACGCGGAGGGCAAGGGTGATCCGATCATCGATCCCGACCGCGCCATCTACGACCGGACCAAGGGATGGCTCGGCTTCGGTGCCGACGACGACGCCCAAGACGGCGACAAGGGCAACGACGAGGACAAGAGCGGCGAGCAGGAATTCCAGAACGATACTCTCCCGCCCTCGCTTTATGCCATCAAGCCGCCGGCGCCGTCGTGGCTGCACGACAATGTCGCGATCAGCCGCGGTTATCTCGATGACGCCTGCGATGGCTTCGTCGAGGTGAGGCTGGTCCTTGCCGACGGCAAGACCGAGCTCACGGCCTCGGCGAGAATCTGCGCCGGACCGCCGGCGGTCGTGCCGGATTCGCTGTTCGTGCGCAGCCTGACCGACGATCTGGACCAAGTGATCAACGGCCCCGAGGTGCTTGACGACGAGCCCTTTCCGGTGACGCGCGCCCGCGCCGAGGAGATCGTGCGACGCGCCTACGAGACAGTGCGCTTCATGAACGTGGCGGTCATGAACGGCAACAACTTCAAAGGCCGGTCGGCGCTGTCGCTCGATTCGATGCCGGAGGAGGAAGCGGCCGGCACCCAGCGCGCGATCCGGCCTGTGATGTCGCCGAGCACCGTGGACACCTTCACCATCATGGCGCTGCACAAGCAGGTCTATGCAGCGCTGCGTGGTGGCGCCGCGCCGTGGTTCCCGCAGCTTCTGCGCCAGCCCGATGAAGTGGCCGACTTCACCAATCGCGGTCGGCGCAAGATGCCGGCCTTGATGTGCGGCGCCGACAACAATTACCTGGCGCTCACCTATCGTCAGATCGACACCATCCACAGGACGCGCAAGCACGCGCTCTTCGAGCCGCGCAGCGATGTGCCGGTACAGCAGCCCGCGAGGCTCACGCCGCGCAATCTCACGGCCCAGGTTCACTACAAGGCGGCAGGCAACCCGGTCAGCTCGATGCCAATGACCTCTGTCGCCAATTGCTGCCCGGGGCTCGAGCTCGACTTCCGCGCGGTGTGGCGGCGCATCTTCAAGGGGCTCGAGCTGCGCGAATATGACAGCCTCGTGGTCGACGTCGACGGCGACTGCCCACTGGATCTGCGCTTCCTGAAGGGCCATCGCCTGCTGCGCGTCTATCCACCGGGCGATGCGATCGGGATTGCCGTGGTGACGCAGATTACCGGGCCGGCCTCGTCCGATCCCCGCAACGAGGTCAAGCTCACGACCGACAAGAACCCGGCGGGCCTGGCGCCGCTCGAATGGTCCAACGCGCTCGCCCGGGTGCTGCCACACAAAGGCAAGAAGGTACGCTGCGACTTCACGAGGGATGAGGCCTGGGAGCTGGAGCAGGCGCCCGAGCCGTGGAAGGACGTGGTGAGCGCCGAGTTCGAGGTGCGGCCGTTCTTCGCCGACGACACCGCCGTCATCGCCGAAGCACTCGCGGCTGCCGGCGAGCTGACGCAAGGGCTCTGCTCGCCATGGCAGAACGACTACCGCGAATGCTCATGCTACTACTGGGCCTCAGCGCGGCCGGACTACGTCAACGTGGAATCTGCGGCAAGCGGGCTGAGCAGCGGCGACAACTGGTTGCAGAAGAACCGCACCGGCGACTATGTACCCGATGACTACGTCGATTCCCGGCTCGTTCACTACGACGATCTGTTCCTGGCCTGGGAGCATTGGCTCAGGTTCCAGATCGGCGGCCGCGACCGTGACGTATACCCGGTCAAGGACGAGACATGAGCCGCGCCGACGCCCTGCAAAGCATCGAGGCGTCCCGGCCGCGCGTACCCCACGCCCATCTGCTCGAGACCGCCGCCGGGCGACACCTGTTCGTGGCCGACGGCAGCCGTCTGTTCGACATCGAGGCGGGCCTGTTCGGCCAATTCAAGGAGGCGATGGACGACGGCGCTGCCGACCGGGTTGAAGCGCTGCTGCGCGAGGCGGGCCTCGGCGGCCGCCCCCTGATCGACGACAGTCCGCTCATCGCGCCCGCAACGCACGCGCTGTCGTTGGCAGTGGCGCAAAAATGCAACCTTGGCTGCACGTACTGCTATGCCCAGCAGGGAGAGTTCGGCGGACCGGCCAAGAACATGAGTCAGGAGCAAGCCGACCGGGCGATCGATCTGCTGGTCGCCAACGCCGAGCCCGGGGCCCGGCTCAACGTCGCCTTCCTCGGCGGCGAGCCACTGGTCAACCGGTCGGTGGTGCAGGCCACGACCCGGCGCGCCGCCGAACTGGCTGCCCGCCGCGGTCTCGAGATCACCTTCTCCATCACCACCAACGGCACCCTGCTGAGTGAAGCCGATGCAGACTTCTTCGAGGCCCACGGCTTTGCCGTCACGATCAGCCTCGACGGCCCGCGGCCGATCCACGACGCGTTGCGTCCATACAGGGGTGGCGCCGGCAGCTTCGACATCATCATGAAGAGGTTGCGGCCCCTGCTGATGCGGCAGCGGAGCTGCCAGGTGACGGCCCGTGTTACGGTGACTCCAGCGAACCTGCGCCTGCGCCAAACGCTCGATGACTTCATCGCCGAAGGCTTCCACAGCGTCGGCTTCGCGCCGATGCTCGCTTCGCCCGGCGGGCAGGGCGAGATGCAGCAAGCCGATCTCGAAGCATTGTTGGGCGAGTTGATCGACTGCGGCCGCGAGTTCGAGCGCCAGGTGCGCGCGGGGAAGCGCTATCCCTTCGCCAACATGGTGAATGCCCTGCGTGAGATCGGGCGTGGCACTCATCGTCCCTATCCTTGCGGCGCGGGGGCGGGGTACCTGGGCGTCTCCGCCGACGGCGAGCTTTCTGCCTGCCACCGCTTCGTGGGCGACGTGGTTGGCGCGATGGGCTCGCTCGCCGCGGGCATCGACCGCAATCGCCAAGCGCGCTGGCTCGCCGAACGCCATGTGCATCGCCAGGAACCATGTCGGTCGTGCTGGGCCCGCTACCTCTGCGGCGGCGGGTGTCACCACGAGGTGATCCGACGCGGCCGGCCGGCCTGCGATTATGTCCGCGGCTGGCTGCATTATTGCCTCGGCGCCTATCTCCGCCTTACGCAAGCCGGTGCCGTCGCAAGCGCGGCACGGACGGCCGTGTGAACGTCGTCTGCATCTTCGGTGGCGGCCCGGCCGGCAGTACCTTCGCCTCACGCATGGCACAGCTCGGCCACGAGGTGTGGCTGGTCGAGCGCGCCCGCTTCCCGCGCCGACATCTCGGCGAGGCGCTCACGCCGGGTGTGCTGCCGCTCCTGGAGATGACTGGTGCGCGCCCTTCGATCGAGGCGGCAGGCTTCCGGCCCGCGCGGCGCGCGCACGTAGCGTGGGAGGCGGGGGCGCAGGTGCGCGAGGACCCGCGCCAGCAGGGCATCATCGTCGACCGCGGCGAATTCGACCGGCTGCTGCTCGAGCAGGCGAAGAAGCTCGGCGTGCATGTCCTGCAACCCGCGACGGTTCGAAAGCGCGATCGCTGCGCGGACAGCTGGAGCGTGGCGATCGACACGGCCGATGGCGTCCGCGCGCTTCGCTGCGATCTCATCGGCGATGCCACGGGCCGCTTGGGTGCACACTCCACCTCGAGGCAGTGGATGGGCGTCGCAACGCTCGCGGTCCACGCCTACTGGCAGGGGCGCGGCCTGCCAAGCGAGCCCATGATCGAAGCGGGGGCCGACGCGTGGTACTGGGGTGTGCCGCTGCCGGACGGAACCTACAACACCCTCGCCTTCGTCGATGCCGCCTCGGCGCGCAAGAAAGGCGGCACGTTCCCCGAGCGATTTCAGGAGTTGCTGTCGCGCTCCAACTTTCTGGCGGGGTGCCGGAACGCGGAGCTCGCGAGCCCGATCTCGGCGGTCAATGCCACGCCCTATCTCGACCAGGAGAGCACCAGTCCGGTCGCCCTCAAGGTCGGCGACGCAGCCCTTGCGCTGGATCCGCTGTCGTCGAGTGGCGTGCAGAAGGCGATCCAGAGCGCCCTGTCGGCGGCGATCGTGGCCAACACGCTGCTGCGGCGGCCGGGGATGACCCAGGCTGCGCTGCAGTTCTATCGCGACAGCCTGGCCGAAGCCTCCGAACGGCACTGCCGTTGGGCCGCCGGCCACTACGACAAGATCGCACGCCGCGGCGGGGGTGCGTTCTGGCGCAAGCGCGCTCGGCCCACGCCCGACGCTCCACCGGCGGCCGAGCGCCCGGTCCTCGATGCAGCCGCGCTCACGTCGACGATCGTCGGACTGTCCCGGGAGATCGAGTTCGTGGATCAGCCTTGCATTCAAGGTGAGTTCGTCGCCCTCGCGCCCGCGCTTCGCCATCCGGCGCTCGACGGGCCGATCGCCTATCTCGACGGCCACGCACTCGCGCCCCTGGTGCGCGGATTGCCCGCCGGTTTGACTCTCATACAAATTGCGCAATTATGGTCGGGCCGCATTCCGCTCGACCGAGGCCTCGCCATCGCGGGTTGGATGCTCAATCGAGGGCTGTTCGTCTCACAGGGTTCGGTCGTGCCGGCACCGGCACCGGTGTCATCCCGCGCGTAGCGCGGAACCTTTGAGCTTTGGCCGATGAACGTTTCGATCTCGGACTGGCTGAGGGAAATCGGGCTCGAGCAGTACGCCGAGCTCTTCATCCAGAATGAAGTCGACCTGTCGACGCTGAAAGTCCTGTCCGACGAGGATTTGAAAGAGCTTGGCCTGCCGTTCGGCCCCCGCAAGCGCGTGCGGGCGGCTTTGCAGCCAGGCAATGCATCCGAGCCCGCCCAGCCGGTTGCCTCGACGCCGGAGGGCGAACGCCGACAGCTCACGGTGCTCTTTTGCGATCTGGTCGGGTTCACGGAGTTGACCCTGCGAGTCGATGCCGAACTTCTGGAAACGATCATCGGCAAGTACGAAGACACCTGCGCAGCCTGCATCGGCCGTTATGACGGTTATGTCTATCGCCTCCTGGGCGATGGCGTGTTGGCCTTTTTCGGCTTTCCCCTGGCGCACGAAGGGGAGGCCAGCCGGGCGATCCGGGCGGCGATGGACATCGTGGAGACGATATCACGCCTGGAAGTCCCGGAGATCGGGACTCTCAAGGTACGAATCGGAATTGCCACCGGAATCGTGGTCGTCGCGGCAGGGAAGCGCAATGTCGTGGGCGAGACCATGAACCTCGCGGCCCGACTCCAGGCCGCCGCCAAACCGGGAGGCATCGTGGTGAGCGAGCGGGTCCACCGCCTCGCCGGCGGCGAGTTCGACTACGAGGATTTGGGTAAGCTGGATCTGAAAGGCATTGCCGCGCCCACTCGCGCCTATGGCGTGCTGGGCGTCAGCGCAGCCGCCAGCCGGTTCGACGCCGCTGTCCAAGAGAAGGTGTCGCCGCTGGTCGGACGAACGGATGAGATGAAGACGTTGCTGGACCGCTGGCAATCGGTCTGCGATCGGGGGAGAGGCGAGGCGGTGCTGCTGTCGGGCGAACCCGGCGTGGGCAAGAGCCGGATCGCCAATGCGCTGCTCGAGCGCCTGCGGTCCGAGGGCGTGCAGTCGCTCCGGTTTCAATGCTCACCGTTCTACGTCAACAGCGCCTTTTATCCGCTCATTGCCAATTTCGAGCGGACCCTCCAGTTTGGCCTTGATGAGCCGCCGGCCTCCAGGCTGGACAAGCTGGAAGCGCTCGTCATCGGGCACTACGGGCTGCCTGCCGGCGACGTGAGATTCCTCGGCGCCATGCTCTCGCTTCCTCACGAGCAGCGCTACGGCCCGCTTACCATGTCGCCGCGCCTCATCAAGGAAGAGACGATCCGCGTTCTGGTGGACATAGTCCAGGCGGCAGCCCAGGCCGGGCCATGCCTGTTGCTGTATGAGGACGTCCATTGGGCTGATCCGACGTCGCTGGAAGCGCTTGGCCTGCTCATGGAGCGGCTGGCGACCATTCCCGTGATGGTTGTGCTTACCCACCGACCTGAGTTCGAGTCGCCATGGCGGAGATATGCCTGGGTGACGACAATGGACCTTGCGAAGCTGTCCTCGGCGCAGAGTCGGCAGCTCGTGTCGAATCTGGCTGAAGGGAAAGCGCTTCCGGCAGAGCTCGTCGAGCAAATCATTGCCAAGACCGACGGCGTGCCGCTCTTCATCGAGGAGCTGACCAGGACCATTCTCGAGTCCGGCGACCTGGTCGAACGAGGAGATCGCTATCTTTACGTCGGCGAGTCCGTCAGGGTCTCGATCCCCGAGACGCTGCGCGACTCGCTGATGGCGCGTCTCGACCGCGCCGCCGATGTCAAGCGAATCGCGCAGGTCGGCTCGGTCATCGGACGCGAGTTCGGCTACGACCTTGTCGCCGAGATCGTGAAGATGAGCGAGGCCGCGCTTTCCGCCGCGCTGTCGCGCCTGGTTGCCTCGCAGCTTGCGTCCTGCCGCGGAGCAATTCCACAGGCAGTTTATACGTTCAAGCACGCCCTCGTGCAGGACACCGCCTACGAGTCGCTGCTGAAGAGCCAGCGGATGACACTTCACGCCATGATCGCCCAGGCGCTCGAGAAGCGGTGGCCCGAGAGCCGGGATACCAAGCCGGAGTTGCTTGCCAACCACTACTCGGCGGCCGGGCTGTTCGAGGCGGCCGTTCCGTACTGGCGGCGGGCAGGGCAGCTCGCCATGCAGCGATTTGCGCTGCGCGAGGCGATCACGCACCTGAACAGCGGCCTGTCGCTGATCAAGGAGCTGCCCCCCGGGCCCAAGCGCGATCTCATGGAGCTCGAGTTGCGCACGGTGCTGGGGCCTGCGGTCGTCGCGCAGCGTGGTTGGGCGCAGGGCGAGGTGAGCCGCATTCTCGAGCCGGCCTGGGCGTTGGCGGAATCGCTCGAGCACCGTCCTTCATATGCCCCGGTTCTCCATTCCTTGTGGGTGCACTATCTGTGCGTGGATAACCTGGCCCTGTCGCTCAAATCGGCGCAGAAGCTGCTCGCCGCCGGCGCCGCCGCGGGCGATGACAGCCTCGAGCTCGTGGGGTACCGGGCCGCGATCGGATCGCATTACTGGCTGGGAGACCTTGTGGCCGCGCGCCGGGAAGGAGACGCCCTTCGCGCGATGTACGATCCGCTGCGCCATTGGCATATCGTTCAGCACACCAACACCGACCCGCTGACCGGCGACGGCATCTATCGCGGGCAATATCTCTGGATGCTGGGTTACCCCGAGCAGGCGCGCGCAGCGAGCGACGAAAAAGATGAACACGCGCGGCGGCGCAACCACCCTTTTGACCTTGCTTTTGCCCTGACCCTTGGCGCCCAGGTTTTCGACTACCTGAGCGAGCCCGCAGAATTGTTACGCAGAACCGAGGAAGCCGAACGCATCGGCCGCGCTCGCGGCGTTGCGCTTCTGGGAGAAATCATGACCGAGATCAGCCGCGGCATCGTCTCGCTGAGGGCGGGGCGGGCAGCCGACAGCGTCGTGCAGCTCGACAAGGCGATCGGGCGGCTCGAGGCGACCGGGCACCGCATCTGGATCCGGTATTTGCGGGGCCTGCAGGGGGAGGGACTTGCCCTGACGGGAGATCTCGAGGGGGCGACAGCATTGATCAACGAGAGTGTCCTTGCGACCGAGAACGGAGAGGAGCGGGTCCACTATGCCGAGCTGCTGCGGCTCAAGGGCTGGGTGCTCATGCTGCAGGGCCGGCCGGACGAGGCGGAGGCTGCCTTGCGCGCCTCGATCGACGTCGCTCGCGCCCAGAAGGCCAAGTCGTGGGAGCTTCGCAGCACCACGACGCTCGCCCGCCTGCTGGCTGAGCGCCAGGGTCGTGCATCGGCGCGCGAGATGCTGTCGGACGTCTATGGCTGGTTCACCGAGGGCTTCAGCACCAAGGATCTCAAGGAGGCGAAAGCCGTCCTGGACGCATTACAGGTCTGACTGGACCTTCCGTGGCGCCGCGGTAGCCAAAGGGGAGACGACGATGAAGTCAAAAGCGATCCATAACGCCATTCTGGCGGCAGAGAAGGTGTTCATGGCCGCCTACAATAGGGCGGATGCACGAGCTCTGGTGGCGCTCTATACGAAAGACGGGGAAATCATGCCGCCGAACACGAAGGTGGTCTCCGGTCCGAGGGCGCTCGAGCGTCTTTTTCGAAGCTTCTGGAAGGCCGGCGACACGGTGATCAAGCTCGAGACGGTGGAGACGGACGGCTCGGGCGATTTTGCCTACGAGGTCGGAAAATACACGCTTTCCGGCAAGACCGGAAAGGTGAACGACCGGGGCAAGTATATCGTCGTCTGGAAGAAGGTTGCCGGGCATTGGAAGCTGTACCGCGATATTTTCAACAGCAATATGCCGGCCAATTGAGTTGGTGCATCTCCGGCGCTTTCCAGTGGGCGGCTGTCCCCGCGCTCTCATCACCTCGTATCGCGCCGCATGAGGGACCTTTCCTGTAGCCTCAAAGGTCGCTCGCTACGCTCCGGATGACAGCATCGCCGTATCAGGCACGTGTGATTCCGGGTACTAGTACCGACTAGCGCTGAAGGGTGAGTCGTCACTGTCACCCCGAGCGTAGCGAGGGGCCTTTGAGGCCGAAGTAAAGGTCCTTCGCTGCGCTCGGGATGACAATGGGCCCGTATCAGGCATTTGTGATTCTCGGTACTAGAATATTCTCATGAAATCAGCTGACCCTTATGGACACCTCGGCGTTCGTCGCCGCATCAATGCCGCCGGCGCGCTGACGCGGCTGGGCGGCGCCGTCATGGCGCCGGAAGTCGTCGAGGCGATGGCCGCCGCGTCGCGTGCCTCCGTGGACATCGGCGAGTTGCAGGATGCGGCCAGCGCGCGCATCGCTGAGGCGACAGGTGCGGAGGCGGGGCTGGTGACAACCGGTGCGGCGGCGGCGCTGACCCTGGCGGCCGCAGCGTCGATCGCGCGCTGGGACGTGGCAAAGATGGCGACGCTGCCGCACGGCGATTTTCCGCGGGACATCCTGATTCTGCGCACGCATCGCACCGGATACGCCCATGCGCTGGCCGCATCCGGCGCTCGGCTGATCGACATCGGCCACAACGACCGCGGCGCGGGCGCCGGCGTGCGCGGGCTCGAAGCCTGGGAGATCGAGGCGGCGCTGTCGCCTTCGGTGGCCGCCATGGCCTTCTCGGCCAACGCTACAAGCCTGCCCGATCTGCCGACGGCCGTTGCCGCCTGTCGCGCGGCCGGCATCCCGCTGATCGTCGATGCCGCCGCGCAGCTGCCGCCCAAGGAGAATCTGAGGCGCTTCATCGCCATGGGCGCCGATCTGGTGGCCTTCTCCGGCGGCAAGGCGCTGGGTGGGCCGCAGGCATCGGGTATCCTGGCGGGCCGGCGCGACCTCGTAGCGTCGGCCTTGCTGCAACAGCTCGACATGGACGTGGCGCCGGAGACCTGGGCGCCGCCGAAGCTGATTGATCGCACCAACCTGCGCGGGGTGCCGCACCATGGCATCGGCCGTGGCTTCAAGGCAGGCAAGGAGGAGATCGTTGGTTTGCTGACCGCGCTCGATCGCTTCGTGACAGCCGACGATGCCGCCGACAACGCGCGGCTAGAGGCGCGGCTGAAGGCGATTGCGGCCGGGCTCGACGGCCACTCGGTGACGCTGGTGCCGGCGTCGGTCACCGGCCGCGTGCCGGTGCTGGAGATTGCCGTGCCGGAGGCGCTTGCCGTCAGCGCACGCCTGCAGCGCGGCGATCCGCCGGTCCATCTGTCGGAGCGGCACGCCCAGCGAGGCGTGCTCACCCTCGATCCGCAGGTCCTGTTGCCCGAGCACGACGCACCGCTTGCCGCGGCGCTGCGTGCCGAGCTGTGACGGTCAGGCGGCCTTCAGGATGCCGAGCTGCTGCAGCGCGGTCGCCCCGTCGTCCAAACCGATCTCTTCCTTGACCTTGCCGTCCTCGATGCGCAGCACGGTGGTGCCCGTGAAGTGCATCTTGCGGCCGGACCTGGCTGGAAGCGAGCCGATCAGGAAGTCGCTGAAAGCGGGCCCGGTGTGCGTGCCGCCGCCTTCCCAGCGCCCCACGACGTAATCGCCCTCGGCGATGAGGTCGGCGGTGCCGCCGAATGCGAGATCGGGGAAGGCCGCGCGGAAGTCGGTCATGAAGCGCTTGATGTCGTCATGGCCACGGCGCGGAGCATGCAGCGAGTACTGCAGCAGCATGTCGGGGGCGGCGAGTTCGTCGACGACGGCGAGATTGCAGGTCTTGCCCCAGAAGTCGGTGAACCAGCGGCCGACGATTTCCTTGTTTTCCTGTTCCTTGGACATGATGGGATCCTTCGGGTTGGTGTTTCAGGCACCCCGACCGTAGGACTCCGAGCGTAGACGGCGTTATCCGCCTGCTGATTGGTATTGTCTCATGTTCTTCCGGACCGCGAGCTTCCAGCTCGCTCATG
>JAEZHS010000089.1 GCA_023436825.1 Pseudomonadota bacterium
ATCAGGATATCATGCGCCATGCCGCTGCATCTCCGTGGCTTTTCCCACCATATCCGTTCCGGCTCCCACCTCGCCCCGTCGCGGCAGAATCAACGCTCCACGCGCACCCTGCACCGCACTGCCCCCCGGGCCCTCCCGCTCTGTCAGCAGGAGCCTTCCGCCGTGGTCCTCCATGATCTTTTTAACAATGGCAAGACCAAGGCCGGTTCCTTTTGGTTTATGCGTCACATACGGCTCGGTCAGGTGCTCTCGCTCCTCGCCTTGAGGCAGGCCGATGCCGTTGTCCTCGACCGCCAGCGTAACCCATTCCTCTGAGACATCGACAGAGAGCAGGATCTCCCCAGGCGCCGACTCGGTCCCCTGCGCTTCCTCCGCCTGCCGCCGCATGGCGATGGCCTCGGCGGCATTGGTCAGGAGGTTGGTCAGGGCTTGGCCCAGCAGCCCCGGTCGCACAGGATACGCGGGGCATCCTCCGGAATGCGCGTGGTGTAGCGGATGTCATGATGCGCGTTCTGTTGTAGCACCAGGGCTTCCCGCGCCACCTGGGCAATGGGTTCCGGCCGCATCACGGGCTGGGGCATGCGTGCGAAGGCCGAGAATTCATCCACCATGCGGCCGATATCGCCCACCTGCCGCACGATGGTGTCGGTGCAGGCCTTGAAGGTCTCGGGGTCCGAGTGGATTTCCTTCAGATAGCGGCGCTTCAGCCGCTCGGCCGAAAGCTGGATCGGCGTCAGCGGATTCTTGATCTCGTGCGCGATGCGGCGCGCCACGTCGCCCCATGCCGCCATGCGCTGCGCCGACATCAGGTCGGTGACGTCGTCGAAGGTGACGACCGAGCCCGCATCCGACGCCGCGCTGATGCGCACCAGCAGGATGCGTCGCGTGCCGCGCTGCAGGATCTCGACCTGGCCCTGCGTCAGCCGATCGGGCCGCTCGGCGGCCTGCTCGACCAGCGGCGCCAGTTCCGGCATCACGGCGGTCAGCGGTCGCTCGACCACGCCGTCCTCGGGCAGGGCAAGCAGTTCGAGGGCCGAGCGGTTGGTGCGGGTGATGATGCCCGTGCTGTCGACGCTCAGCACGCCGGCGGAGACGCCGGCCAGCACCGCGTCGGTCAGCCGCCGCCTCGTGTCGAGCTCCTTGTTGGCATCGATGAGGTCGCCGCGTTGCTGCTCGATTTGGCTCGCCATGCGGTTGAACGAGCGCGTGAGCTGGCCCAGCTCGTCGTTGAGCGGTCCCTCTTCGACGCGCGCCGCCAGGTCGCCGCCCCTCACCCGCTCGGCTGCGGCCATCAGCCCGCCGATCGGCGCCGTCAGGCGCGAGGCGAACAGGATGGCGAGCCACACCGCCGCCAGCAGCATCAGCAGCGCGATGGCGCCGCAGATCACGAAGATCAGGAGCTGGCTGCGCTGCATGGCCTGCTCGATCTGGGAGTAGAAGGAGCCGGCGAACTCGATGCTCTTGATGTAGTCGACGACGCGCAGGTCGACCGAATGACCGGTGACCAGGAACAGCGGCTCGCCGAGGAAGAGCTGCATGACGAAGTAGGCGCCGTCGGGGGCCTGGATCTCGACCGGACCGTTCTGCCTGACGGCGCGCCATAGCGCCTGGGCGGACGGCATCGGATCCTTGAGGCCTTGGGCGTTGGGCGCCAGGGCGCGCTCCAGCACGCCGTTGTCGGCATCGACGACGATCGCCTCGATGATCGGCCGTCCGTCGATCAGGCGCTGCAGCAGGCCGGTCGTCGCCTCCTTGTCGCGCACCGCGTCGATGCCGAGCGCCTGCAGGGAAGAAGCGACGGCGCCGATGTCGCGCAGGATCTCCTCTTCACGGGCGCGCCGCACCGGCTCGCCGATCGCCCGCGCGGCCTCGTACGAGGCCTGGGCGGGCTTCACCACGAAATCGGTGAGGTTGATGACCAGCAGCGACAGGATGATGGTGACGATCAGCGTCGGCGTGATGGTGAACAGGCTGCACACCAGGACCAGCCGCATGTGCAGGCGCGAGCCCGCCGCGCCGCGACGGCGATCGAGCCAGAGCTGGGTGAGACGCACCGCCAGCAACGCCACCAGCGCGACGGCGATCACCAGGTCGGCGACCAGCAGGCCGGTGATCCAGCCGCGGGTGTTGAGCGCGGTGGGGACAAAGCCCGCCAGCCAGGCATAGGTAGCCGCGCCAGCAAACATAGCGAGCACGGCCAGCGATACGGCGGCGGCGCGACCGCCCAATCTCCGGGCCACTGCCGCTGTCGCATCGCCCAAGCGTGAAACGCCCAGCGCAGCTGTCAATTCATCACCCGCCTCGGCGGACCTGCGGCGTGCGTACCACGGGGACGTCGAGGTCCTTGATCTTCTTGCGCAACGTATTGCGATTGAGCCCCAGCAGGCGGGCCGCGCGCAACTGATTCCCGCGCGTCGCTCCAAGGGCCAGGGACAAGAGAGGACGCTCGACCTCGGAAATGACACGATCGTACATGCCGTCCGGCGGCAGGCGATCGCCGTGGACGGCGAACAATGCCTGCAGATGGCGATCGACGGCATCAGCCAGCGACAGGTCGGCAGCGGCGGAGTCGCCCGCGGCTGGCTCCGGCTCGAGCGCCGACATGGCATCGGCCAGTTCGGCCTCGATCGTCTCGACGCCGATCACTTCCTCCGAGTAGAGCGCCGACAGGCGGCGCACCAGATTGACCAGTTCGCGGACATTGCCCGGCCAGCGATGCTGCTTCAGCCGCGCCATCGCCTCGGGCGACAGCACCTTGGCCGGCAGGCCGTCGGCCGTCGCCGCCTGCAGATAGTGGTTGGCGAGTTCGGGAATGTCGTCGAGCCGCTCGCGCAAGGGCGGCAGCCGAATCGGCACGACGTTCAGGCGATAGAACAGATCCTCGCGGAACAGGCCCTGCTGGATCAGCCGGCGCAGGTCACGATGCGTGGCGGCGACGATGCGCACATTGGCCTTGATCGGCGTGCGGCCGCCGACCGTCGTGTACTCGCCCTCCTGCAGCACGCGCAGCAGGCGCGTCTGCGCCTCGGGCGGCATGTCGCCGATCTCGTCGAGGAACAGTGTGCCGCCGGACGCCTGCTCGAACTTGCCGGCCGAGCGCTGAACGGCGCCGGTGAACGCGCCGCGTTCGTGGCCGAACAGCTCGCTCTCGATCAGCTCGCGCGGAATCGCCGCCATGTTGAGGGCCACGAACGGCCCCTTGCGGCGCTTGCCGTAGTCGTGCAGCGCGCGCGCCACGAGCTCTTTGCCGGCACCCGATTCGCCGGTGACCATGACCGTGAGGTCGGTCGACATCAGCCGCGCCAGCGCACGGTAGATCTCCTGCATGGCGGGGGACCGGCCGATCAACGGAAGCCGCTCGCCCTCCTGCGGCGGCTGCGCGCTGCGCTGCATGGAGGTCGCCGGCGCCGACAGCGCGCGGTTCACGACCGAGATCAGCTCGTTGAGGTCGAACGGCTTGGGCAGGTATTCGAAGGCGCCGCGCTCGGTCGCGCGCACGGCGGTAAGCAGAGTCGACTGCGCGCTCATCACGATGATGCGCAGGTCCGGCCTGAGCTTGCGGATGCGCGGCACCAGGTCGAGGCCGTTCTCGTCCGGCATCACCACGTCGGTAATGACGAGTTGGCCCTCGCCCTCCTGCACCCACTGCCACAGGGTCGATGCAGCCCCCGTGCTGCGGACGTTGTGGCCCTGCCGGCCCAGCGCCTGGTGCAGGACGGTGCGGATCGCACGGTCGTCGTCGGCGACGAGGATCGTCGTGGAGCTGCTCATTGGGGAGCGGCCTGGAGAGTCTGCAACGGCAACATAACCCTAAAAGTCGTACGGCCGGGCTCGCTATCGAATTCGATCGCCACGCCATGGTCGTTGATGATCTTGGCCACCAAGGCAAGACCCAGGCCAGTTCCGGTCGGCTTGTTGGT
>JAEZHS010000104.1 GCA_023436825.1 Pseudomonadota bacterium
GCTTTGGCCGTCGCCGACATCGTGGCGGCCGGCCGCGCGGTTCGCGTGAAATGGCCCAACGACGTGTTGATCGACGGCGGCAAGGTCGCCGGCATCCTGCTCGAAAGCGCCATTGCCCAGACCGGCGTGGCGGAGCATGTCATCGCCGGCATCGGCATCAACGTCAGCTTCGCGCCTCAGCTGCCCGAGATGCGTTATCCCGGCGCGGCGCTGGGCGGCTCCGTGGAGACGGCACTCGAGCAATTCACGGCGGCCCTTGCCGCGCGCCTGGCCGAATGGCGGCGCGAGGGTTTCGCGGCGGTGCGCACCCATTGGCTGGCCAAGGCCGGCCCGCTGGGAGCCGAGCTGGATGTCAAGCTGGGCGACGAGCTGGTGCGCGGCCGCTTCGGCGGCGTCGACCACGAAGGCGCGCTGCTGCTCGAGACGCCGTCCGGTCCGCGCCGGATCGTGTCGGGCGAGTTGCTGGGCCGCGCGGCCTGAGTTGAGTAGGAGGACGGCATGCTGCTTGCCATCAACTGCAACAACACGAACATCAAGTTCGGCATCGTCGATGGCGACCACATCATCGGGGAATGGCGCCAGCACACCTCGGCGATGCGCACGGCCGACGAGCACGCGGTCTGGCTGTTCGAGCTGATGCGCATGGAAGGCATCGACCCCAAGTCGGTGACCGACGCCATCATCGGCAGCGTCGTGCCGCAGGCCAACTTCAACCTCCGCCGCCTCTGCACGCGCTACCTCGACTGCGAGCCGCTGTTCCTCGGTGAGCCCAACGTCGTCTACGGCATCAAGATCAAGGGCGTGGGGGCAGGCGCCGACCGCGTGTGCAACACGGTGGGCGCGAGCCTGATGTTTCCCCAAACGCCGGTGATCGTGGTCGACTTCGGCACCGCGACCAATTTCGACGTCGTCGACGAAGAGGGCAGCTACTGCGGCGGCGCCATCGCGCCCGGCCCCAATCTCAGCATCGAGGCCCTGGTCCGCGCCGCCGCGCTCCTGCCGCGCATCGTGGTCGAGAAGCCGGCGAACGTGATCGGCACCACGACCGTGGCCTGCATGCATACCGGCGTGTTCTGGGGCTATGTCGGGCTGATCGAAGGCATCGTCACGCGCATCAAGGCCGAGTTCGGCAAGCCCATGAAGGTCGTTTCGACCGGCGGCCTCGCCCCGGTTTTCGATGGCCACATCTCGGTGATCGACCAGGTCGCGCCCGACATCACGGCGCGCGGCCTGATCGAGATCTGGAAGCGCAGCAAGAAGGCGGCATGACCGTACCGGCGGCGGACGAGCTCCTCTTCCTCGCGCTCGGCGGCGCGGGCGAGATCGGCATGAACCTCAATCTCTATGGTCATGCCGGCAAGTGGCTGATGATCGATCTCGGCATCGGCTTCGCCGACGATTCCATGCCGGGCATCGAGGTCGTGATGCCCGATCCCGCCTTCATCGAGGAACGTCGCGACGATCTCGTGGCGATCGTGCTGACGCACGCCCACGAGGATCATCTCGGCGCCGTCGCCGATCTCTGGCCGCGGCTCAAGGCGCCGGTCTACGCCACGCCCTTCGCGGCCTCGGTGCTGCGCCGCAAGCTGATCGAGGCGGGGCTGATGGACGCCGTGCCGATCACCGAGATCCCGTTGGGCGGCAAGGTGAGCCTGCCGCCGTTCGAGCTCGAACTGATCACCATGACGCACTCGATCCTCGAGCCCAATGCGCTGGCGATCCGCACCAGGCTCGGCACGGTGTTCCACACCGGCGACTGGAAGATCGATCCCGAGCCGCTCCTGGGCGAGGTGACCGACGAGGCGATGCTGCGGCGCATCGGCGAGGAGGGTGCGCTCGCCATGGTGTGCGACAGCACGAACGTGTTCGTCGAGGGCGAGGCTGGGTCGGAATCGACGGTGCGCGCCAACCTCGAGAAGCTGGTGAAGACGGCCAAGTGCCGGATCGCCGTCGCCTGCTTCGCCTCCAACCTGGCGCGCGTCGAGAGCATCGCGCTCGCCGCCGTGGCGGCTGGGCGCCATCCCGTGCTGTCGGGCCGGGCGCTGACGCGCATGGTCGAATCGGCCCGGGAATGCGGCTACCTGCTCGATTTCCCGCAATGCATTCCCGAGCAGCAGGCGGGCTACCTGCCGCGCGAAAAAGTCCTTTTCATCTGTACCGGCAGCCAGGGCGAACCGCGCGCCACCATGGCCAAGCTCGCCAACGGTGATCATCGCGACCTCGTGCTGGAAGAGGGGGATACCGCGATCTTCTCCTCGCGGGTGATCCCGGGCAACGAACGGGCGGTCGGCCGCCTGCAGAACGCGCTAATGGCGCGTGGTGTCGAGGTCATCACCGACAGCGAGGCGGCCATCCACGTCTCCGGCCATCCGGCGCGCGACGAGTTGGTGCGGGTCTACCAGTGGATCCGCCCCAAGATCGCCGTGCCGGTGCATGGCGAGGTCCGGCACATGGTCGAGCACGCCGCCCTCGCGCGGGCCTGCCAGGTGCCGGAGACGGTTTTGGCGCCCAACGGCACGCTGGTCCGGCTGGCGCCGGGGCCGGCGGAGATCGTCGATCATGTCCATGCCGGCCGGCTGGCGCGCGACGGCGACGTGCTGGTGCCGGTCGATGGCGGGTCCCTCAAGGAGCGGCGCAAGCTCCTGTGGAACGGGGCGGCGGCGGTCACGCTGGTGATCGACAAGGGCGGGCGGGCCGTGGCGCCGCCCAAGGTCTCGCTGCGCGGCATCGAGGATGGCGATGGCACGCTGGGCGAAGCCATCACGGCGGGGCTGAAGGAGATGCTGGCCGATCTCAGTGCCGCGGAGCGCCGCGACGACGGGCGGATCGAGGAAGCGGCGCGCCAGGCCGTGCGGCGCGTCGTGCGCGCGCACCTCGGGAAGAAGCTGTTGACGGACGTGCACATCGTCCGCATCTAAGCCCGCAGGAGACCCCGATGATCGGACGCCTGAATCATATCGCCATCGCCGTGCCCGACCTCGCCAAGGCGGCCGAGCTCTATCGCACCGTGATGGGCGCCAAGGTGAGTGCGCCCAAGGCGCAGCCGGCTCACGGCGTCACCGTGGTGTTCGTCGAGCTGCCCAACACCAAGATCGAGCTCCTGCACCCCCTGGGCGAGAAGTCGCCCATCGCCAACTTCCTGTCGCGCAACGCCGACGGCGGCATCCACCACGTCTGCTACGAGGTCGAGGACATCTACGCTGCCCGTGACAAATTGAAGGCCGGCGGCGCCCGCGTGCTGGGCGACGGCGAGCCCAAGATCGGTGCCCACGACAAGCCCGTCCTGTTCCTGCATCCCAAGGATTTCACGGGCACGCTGATTGAGCTTGAGCAGGTATGAGCATCGCC
>JAEZHS010000161.1 GCA_023436825.1 Pseudomonadota bacterium
CTTGATGGCAGAGGGGCGTACGACAGGCGGAAATCTACACTCGACTCATCAAAGCGGCAGCCGATGCGGTGGCCGCGGATCCAAAGGTCGGCCGAAGCTGCGACGACGTTCGGCCGGGCTATCGGAATTACCCCGTAGACTCACATGTCCTGTTTTATCGGACCACTGCCACGACTATCGTTGTGGTCCGCATCCTGCATCGGCGGATGGACGTCGAGCGCCATCTATAGGAAGTGCGAAAGAAGAGCGATGCTCTGAAGGAAGCGATGGCGGTGCTCGACGCCTACATGGACGGCATCAATCGCGGTGACGAGCCCGCGGTCAACGCCGCCTGCAACTTCCCGCATGTGCGGCTGGCCGGCGGCAAGGTCGTCGTCTGGCCGAACCACGGCGACTACAAGCTGGCTGATTTCGTCGCGCGAGCGGGCGATGGCTGGGCACGCAGCCAGTGGGACGAGCGCACGCCGATCCATGTCGGGCCGGACAAGGTGCACCTGAAGGTGGCGTTCAGCCGCTGGAAGGCCGACGGCTCGCTGATCGGGCGGTTCGAGACGATCTACATCGTCACGCGCCAGGATGGGCATTGGGGCATCCAGGCGCGTTCGTCTTTTGCGAGTTGAGTGCTAGGGTCGGTTCATGGATCAGGGGCTGCTTCACGGAGGGGATTCATGCTGACCCGCAACAAGTTGCTCGCTGGCGCTGCGGCGCTGGTCGGGCTGTCGATGGCCGCGCCGGCCATATTCGCGCCGGCAAGCGCGCAGGCGCCGATCAAGATCGGCGAGATGAACAGCTACAAGGTCTTTCCGGCCTTCCTCGAGCCCTACAAGAAGGGCTGGGAGCTGGCGGTCGAGGAAGTGAATGCCGCGGGCGGCGTGCTCGGGCGTAAGATCGAGGTCGTGAGCCGCGACGACAACGGCAATCCTGGCGACGCCGTGCGCGTGGCCGAGGAGCTTCTGAGCCGCGAGGGGGCATCCTTCCTGGTCGGCACCTTCCCGTCGAACGTCGGTCTCGCGGTCGCCGACTTCGCCAAGCAACGCAAGGTGCTGTTCCTGGCCTCCGAGCCGCTCACCGACAAGATCGTCTGGGACCAGGGCAACGCCTATACCTTCCGCCTGCGCACCTCGACCTACATGCAGACGGCGATGCTCATTCCCGATGCCGTCAAGCTCAACAAGAAGCGCTGGGCGATCGTCTATCCCAACTACGAGTACGGCCAGTCGGCGACGGCCGCCTTCAAGAGGCTGCTGTCGGCCAAGCAGCCGGGCGTCGAGTTCGTCGCCGAGCAGGCCACCCCGCTCGGCAAGATCGACGCCGGCGCGGTGGTGCAGGCCCTGGCCGACGCCAAGCCCGACGCGATCTTCTCCTCGCTGTTCGGTCCCGATCTCGCCAAGTTCGTGCGCGAGGGCCAGCAGCGCGGCGTCTTCAAGGGCGTCGAGGTCTTCAACCTGCTGGCCGGCGAGCCCGAGTATCTCGATCCCCTGAAGGAGGAGACGCCCGACGGCTGGTACGTCACGGGCTATCCCTGGAGCGAACTGAAGACGCCCGAGCACACCAAGTTCCTCAACGCCTACCAGGCCAGGTTCAAGGACTATCCGCGGCTCGGCTCGGTGGTGGGCTACGCCACCATCATGTCGGCGGTCGAGATCATCAAGAAGGCGGGCTCGCTCGATCAGGACAAGCTGATCAAGGCGGCGAGCGGCATCACCGTGCTGACGCCGTTCGGCATGATCGAGTACCGGCCGCTCGACCACCAGTCGACCATGGGCGCCTATGTCGGCAAGCTCGGCATCAAGGACGGCAAGGGCTACATGAAGGAGTGGCGATTCGTCAACGGCAAGGACGTCCTGCCGCCGGACGACGAGATCAGGAAGATGAGGCCGGCCAATTGACCGCTGGGCGCGCGCCGCTCCAGTGGCGCGATCTTCCTTGAACCAAAGGCATGACGCGCGACGGGAGTCGCGCGTCCCCAGCCTATGACCTTCGCCTCCATCATCATCCAGCTCCTGAACGGGCTGGCCGCTGCAGCGTCGCTGTTCCTGGTGTCGGCCGGCCTGTCGCTGATCTTCGGCGTGACGCGCATCGTCAATTTCGCGCACGGCTCGCTCTACATGCTGGGCCTCTACGGCGCCTACAGCCTGATCCAGGCGCTGGGGCGTACGCCCTTGGGTTTCTGGACCTCGGTCGTGCTCGCTGCCCTCGCGGTGGGTCTGGTCGGCGTGCTGATCGAGGTGCTGATCCTGCGCCGCATCTACAAGGCGCCCGAGCTGTTCCAGCTCCTCGCCACCTTCGCCGTCGTGCTGGTGATCAAGGACATCGCCCTCTTCGTCTGGGGCGCCGAGGACCTGGTCGGCCCGCGCGCGCCCGGCCTCTCCACCGTCGAGATCCTGGGGCGGCGCATTCCTGCCTACGACCTGCTGCTGATCGCCATCGGCCCCGTCGTGCTCGTGGTCATGTGGCTGCTGCTGACGCGCACCCGCTGGGGCGCGCTGGTGCGTGCCGCGACCCAGGACCGCGAGATGGTGGGCGCGCTCGGCGTCGACCAGGCCAGACTCTTCACCTCGGTGTTCTTCGTCGGCGCGGTGCTGGCCGGGCTGGGCGGCGCGCTGCAGATCCCGCGCGAGCCCGCCAACCTCGAGCTCGATCTTTCCGTCATCGCCGACGCCTTCGTCGTCACCGTGGTCGGCGGCCTCGGCAGCATCGGCGGCGCCTTCCTCGCCGCCGTCCTGATCGGCGTCGCCAAGGCCTTCTGCATCGGCGTCGGCACGGTCCACTGGTTCGGCGCCGAGATCGTCTTCTCCAAGCTGACGCTCGTCGTCGAATTCCTGGTCATGGCGATCGTGCTGATCGTCCGCCCCTTCGGCCTGTTGGGCAAGCCGCAGGCCGCGCAGCGCGTCGCCGCCGATCCCGCGCCGCCGCTCGCGGTGCCGTCCTGGACTGTCGTGGCGATCGGCCTGGCGTTGCTGCTCGCCGTGCCCATCGCCGCCGACCGCTACGTCACGATCCTGCTGACCGACATCTTCTGCTTCGCCCTGTTCGCCGTGAGCCTGCACTTCATCATGGGCCCGGCCGGCATGGTGTCGTTCGGCCACGCCGCATACTTCGGGCTGGGCGCCTATGCCGCCGGCCTGCTGCTGAAGCGCGCCGGCCTGCCGATGGAGATGGCCCTGGTGCTGGCGCCTCTCGTCGCCGGCGCCTTCGCCGTCGTCTACGGCTGGTTCTGCGTGCGCCTGAGCGGAGTCTACCTCGCCATGCTGACCCTGGCCTTCGCCCAGATCAGCTGGTCGATCGTCTTCCAGTGGGATTCCTTCACCGGCGGCAGCAACGGCGTGTTCGGCGTCTGGCCGTCGGCCTGGCTTGCCGGCAAGACGACCTACTACTACCTGGCGCTGGCCTTTTGCGGCGCCGGCATCCTGCTCCTGTGGCGCGTCCTCTTCTCGCCCTTCGGCTACGCGCTGCGTGCCGGCCGCGATTCGCCGCTGCGCGCCGAAGCGATCGGTATCGACCTGCGCGCCTATCAATGGATGGCCTTCGTGCTGGTCGGTGCGCTGGCCGGCTTGGCCGGCGCCGTCTATGCCTTTTCCAAGGGCAGCATCTCGCCCTCCACGATCTCCATCGCCCAGTCGACCGACGGCCTGATCATGGTGCTGCTGGGCGGCGTCGAGACCCTGACCGGACCGCTCGCGGGGGCGGCAATCTTCACCTGGCTGCGCGACGAGGTCGCCCGCCGCACCGAGTTCTGGCGCGCCGTCATGGGCCTGGTGATCCTGGCCATCGTGCTGCTCTTTCCGCAAGGCCTGGTGGGTGGCCTGAAGGCAGCGACGCAGCGCTGGCGCGAGTCGCGCGCATGAGCGCCGTGCTGCAAGTGGAAGGGCTGCACAAGTCCTTCGGCGGCGTGCAGGCGGTGGCCGATGTCTCCTTCGCCGTCGACGCCGGCGAGCTTCTCGCCCTGATCGGCCCCAACGGCGCGGGCAAGAGCACCTGCTTCAACATGCTGAACGGCCAGCTCGTGCCCGATGACGGCATCGTGCGCCTCGAAGGCCGCGACATCGTCGGCCTGAAACCGCGACAGATCTGGCGGCTCGGCGTCGGCCGTACCTTCCAGATCACGGCGACCTTCGCCTCGCTGTCGGTGCGCGAGAACGTGCAGATGGCGCTTTACTCGCACGCCGGCCGGCTGCGCTCGCTGCTCGGTCGCTTCGGCCGCGCCTTCACGGCCGAGGCCGATGCCTTGCTGGGCCAGGTCGGCATGCTCGACCAGGCCCAGCGTCCCTGCGGCGTGCTGGCCTACGGCGACCTCAAGCGCGTCGAGCTGGCGATGGCGCTGGCCAACCAGCCGCGCCTGCTGCTGATGGACGAGCCGACCGCCGGCATGGCGCCCCGGGAGCGCGTCGCCCTGATGGAGCTGGCGGCGGGCCTTGCCCGCGCCCGCAAGATCGCCGTGCTGTTCACCGAGCACGACATGGACGTCGTGTTCAGCCAGGCTGACCGCATCATCGTGCTCGATCGCGGCCAGCTCATCGCCGGCGGCACGCCGCAGGAGGTGCGCGCCAATCCCGACGTAAGGGCGGTGTACCTGGGAGGGACGCACTGATGTCTTCGCTGGGGGCGCGCATGCTCCACGTGAAGGACTTGCACGCCTATTACGGCCGCGCCCACATCCTGCACGGCGTGTCGCTCGAGGCGTCGGCTGGCGAGGTCGTGGCTCTGCTGGGGCGCAACGGCGCCGGCAAGTCGACCGTCATGAAGACCGTCATGGGCCTGGTGCCGGCGGCAGCGGGCGAGGTCAGCTTCGACGGCAAGCGTATCGAGCGACTGCAACCCTATCGCATCGCCCGGCTCGGCCTGGGCTACGTGCCCGAGGACCGCCGCATCTTCACCGAGCTCAGCGTCATGGAGAACCTCGCCGTCGGCCTGCAGCCGCCGCGCCCCGGCGCGCCGGCCTGGACCGAGGACAAGCTCTTCGCCTTGTTCCCCAACCTCGCCAACATGCGCGAGCGGCCGGGCGGGCGCATGTCGGGCGGCGAGCAGCAGATGCTGACCATCGCCCGCACCTTGATGGGCAATCCGCGCTGCGTGCTGCTGGACGAGCCGTCGGAAGGGCTGGCGCCCATCATCGTCGAGCAAATGGCCCGTTCCATCCATGCGCTGAAGGGCGAGGGGCTCTGCGTGCTCTTGTCCGAGCAGAACCTGCATTTCTCCCAGGCGGTGGCCGACCGCGCCTATATCATCGAGAAGGGCCAGATCCGCTTCGGCGGCTCGATGGCCGAGTTGACGGCCGACGCTTCCCTCCGCGAGCAGTATCTATCGGTGTAGAGCATGCACGAACTCCTCATGATCTTCCGGTCCGGAAGACACTGATCATGCCCCCGCGTTTCCTCACCGTCGGCATCGACGTCGGAGGCACCTTCACCGACCTCCTGGCGGTGGATCCGCGCTCCAACACCGTCAAGCTCGCCAAGGTGCCGACCACGATCGACAACCAGGCCGTCGGCTTCATGGCGGCGCTGGCCGCGGCCGATGCCGATCCCGCCGCCGTGCAGGCCCTGGTCCACGGCACGACCACGACCACCAACGCGCTGCTGGAACGCAAGATCGCCAAGGTCGGGCTTTTAACCACCAAAGGCTTCCGCGACGTGCTGGAGCTCGGCCGCCGCACGCGGCCGCAGCCCTATGGGCTGCGCGGCACCTTCAATCCGCTGATCGACCGCGAGGTCCGACTGGAAGTTCCCGAGCGCATGGACGCCGACGGCAAGATCTTGACGCCGCTCGACGAAGCGGCAGTGGGCGAGGCGGCGAAGAAGCTTTTAGCCATGGGCTGCGAGGCCGTGGTCATCCATTTCCTGCACAGCTACATCAACCCGGCGCACGAGAAGCGCGCGGCCGAGATCGTGCACGCGCTGTGGCCCAACGGCTACATCACGGCCGGCCACGCCATCCTGTCGGAATACCGCGAGTACGAGCGCGGCGTGACGGCGGCGGTCAACGCCTCGGTGCAGCCCGTGCTCGACCGCTACCTCACACGCCTGCGCCTGGAGCTTTTGGCCAAAAGCTTCGACCGCGACATCCTGGTCATGCAGGGCAACGGCGGCACGGCGTCGTCGCAGTTCATCGCGCTGTCGGCCGTGAACACCGTCATGTCGGGTCCGGCCTCGGGCGTGATGGCGGCAGCCTATACCGGCCGCGCCTCGGGCCATCCCAACCTCATTACCTACGACATGGGCGGCACCTCGACCGATGTCGGCCTGATCGAGAACGCCGTGCCGACCGTGTCGGGGGAGCTCGAGCTGGAATACGCCATGCCCATCCACGTGCCGATGGTCGACGTGCACACGATCGGCGCGGGCGGCGGCTCGATCGCCTCGGTCGATGCTGCGGGCATGCTGCGCGTCGGGCCCGAGAGTGCGGGCGCCCGGCCGGGTCCGATCTGCTACGGCCGCGGCGGCGCCGAGCCCACCATCACCGACGCCAACCTGGTGCTGGGCCGGCTCAATCCCGACCGGCTGCTGGGCGGCGACCATCCGGTGACCCTCGACCATGTGCGCGGCCTGATCGAGCAGAAGGTCGGCAAGCGGCTCGGCCTCGATGCCGAGGCCGCGGCGGCGGCCATCCTGCGCGTCGCCAACGACCGCATGGCTGGCGCCATCCGCCTGGTCTCGCTATCGCGCGGCCACGATCCGCGCGACTTCGCGCTGTTCGCCTTCGGCGGCGCCGGGCCGTTGCATGCCACGGCGTTGGCGCGCGAGCTCGGCATTCCGACGGTGCTGGTGCCGGCGCGGCCCGGCATCACCAATGCGCTGGGCTGCGTCGTCGCCGACCTGCGCCACGACTATGTGCGCACCATCAACAAGCCCCTGTCGGCGATCGACGATGCGACGATCGCGGCCGTCTACGCCGAGCAGGCAGCCGAGGGCCGCAAGACCATCGTCAAGGAAGGCGTGCCGGTGCGCGAGCTGCGCCGGGTGCTCGCCGCCGATATGCAGTTCCAGGGCCAGAGCCACATCCTGTCGGTCGGCGTCGAGAGCGACAGCGTCGGCGTCGAGGGCCTGCACAAGGCCTTCGCCGCCGCTTACTTTCGCCGCTTCGGCATCGAGCTGCCCGAGATCCCGCCGGTGCTGGTCAACCTGCACACCGCCGTGATCGGCGTGCGGCCGGAGATCTCGCTTGCCGTGCTCGCCGCCACCGAGCGCGCACCAACCTTGAAGGCGGCCCAAGCCGGCGAGCGCCGCGTCTGGTTCAGCGACGGCTGGCACCAGACTGCGATCTACAGCCGGGACAAGCTGCCGCTCGATGCCGCGTTCGAGGGACCGGCGATCCTGGAGCAGCTCGACTGCACGACCGTCGTCGAGCCGGGCGATCGCGTGACCCTGGACAAGCTCGGCAATCTGCTAATCTCGGTCAGCGGATAGAGCGTGATGAGTTAAGCTCGATCCGTCGTCCCTCCGCTCCGCCTCGCTGCGCTCGGCTCCGGTCCGGACGACGCATCGACCTGAAGGCGCTGCTGCTACCCGAAGAACCCGTCGTTGCTTGCTCGCACGTTGAACACCACGTCCTGGTAGTCGTTGTCGCCCACGGTGTTCAGCACGTCCTCGAAGCCGATGCGCAGCAGTTGGCCGCCGGGCGACACGCCCGACAGGAGTTGCTGGGCGTCGCCGGCGTTCAGCGTGGCGAAGGAGTGGAAGACCGTGGCGCCGGCCAGCATCCCGCGGCTGGCGCTCGCCAGCAGCGGCGGCAGGCCGGCGTCGAGATCCGCCGACCCGGCACCCGATGGCGCCAGGAAGCTGAGATCGTCGGGGAGCGCGCCAAACTTGCCGAAGCCGTCCTGAATCAGGAAGAAGCCGATCGTCTCGCCGTTGAGTGGTACGCCGAGGTCGACGGTCTGGCCGGCCGCCGCCAGCGTGTCGGTGAACAGGAGATGGACGTGGCCGATCGTGCCGTCCGCCGCCACGCGGTAGGTGCCGAGCGAGTTGCGGTAGGCCGAGCCGCTCGCCTCGACGACCAGCGTGAAGCGCACCGCGCCGTCGCCGGTCAGGAATGGCTCATTGGCGATGCCGTTGATCGACGCTGTCTCCACGCGCACACCTTCCGACAGGCTGGGCAGGAAGTTCTCGAAAGTCACCAACGTATGGGCGTCGGCGCCGCTGCCGCGCGCAACCATCATGAAATCACCGCCGGAGAAGTCCCCGACCAACTGGACGTTCAAGCCGCCGATGCCGAGCGTTGCGCCGCCGGCATCCTTGACGACATCGACGGCGGCCCGCCCCGCCAGCACGCCCTCGAGAGTCAATGCATCGTGAACGCCAAAGCCGACGACGGTGGTGCCGGCAGGCAGACCGGCTGGATCACCGATGATCGCCAGCGTATTGGCGCCACCGCCCAGATCGATGAAATCAAGCGAGACGAACTGGTCTGCCGTCATGGTGACGCTGTCGTCGCCGGCGCTGCCTTCCAGCCCCTCGACGCTGACGAGCCTGCCCGAGGCCAGGTCGACCGACTGAGGTTGCGCCAGAGCAAGAGTGTCGGTGCCGTCACCGCCGTCCACGGTCATGCCCGGTACAAAGGCGCCGTCGAAGAGGTCGATCGTGTCGTTGCCGCTCATGGAGATGGGCAGCTTGGTCCACGACGGCAGGACCAGCCCGGATTTCAGTCCGGTCGGGTGATGTGATCCGTCCTCGGCAAAGATCCCGAAACCGACCTCGAGCGGCGGCTGTCGCGACGGCTGATCGAAGGCGTCGAACGCGAACAGGGGAACGGTCTTGCCACCGTGCTCATACTGGCCGGTGAGCCATGCGGAGATCTGGTCGTAGACCTTGATCTGGTTGGCCTGGCTGTAAAAGGTCGAGTAGCCGGTTTCGCCGACGAACGGCTCGATCCTGCCCTGGAGCTGCTGATAGACGGATTCGAAGTACTTGATGACCGGAGCGTAGTCGGTGCCCGACATCGGCGCCTGGGGAGGGCCTTGCGTGTACTGATTGTAGAAGACGACCGGCTTGCCGCCAACCCAATCATTGCTCCAGTGGCTTTGTATGTAGGCCGAAGTGTCGACGGCGACGGCGTTGCCGGGTCCGTAATTGGCGATCGTCGTCGATACCGGAATCGACGCGAGCCCGAACTTGCTCAACGAGGCGCGCAGGTTGTCGAACGATTGCTGGATCCAGCCCTGGTAAGCGCCGAAAGACGGATCGCCCGGCGGTGGCCCGTTCTGGTCGATCTCGTTGCCGAGCAGGATGATCTTCAGGTGCGCTTGCGCCTTCGCCGTGCTGCCGAAGGCATCGATGATCATCTGGACCCACTTGTCGGTATAGGTCGAGCTGGTCATCAGGCCCGGCGCCCACGGCTGCCCGAAACCGCCCTGGGCCAGCGCGCTGTTCAGCGTCCCCATGGCGAGTTCGACGTTCGCCGTACCGGTGACGTAGGAGATCACCTGTTGCTGCGTGGGATCGATGATCGGATCGTTCGGGTTGATCGTGCCGACCGCAACGTCGTGGAACGTCTTGATGAGTCCGAAGTACTGGGTGATCTGGTCGAGATCGGCAGTGATGCTGTAGCCCGTCCGTCCGTTCTCCCAGCTCTCGTAGTTGATGCCGATATTGTAGCTGAACGGCGTATTGATGGGGATAAGCGGGACGGCTGCCATTCTAACTCCCGTTGCTCGATACGCCCCGGCTGGCCCGTTGGCACGGGAAAAGGTCCCTCGCTACGCTCGGGATGACAGCATCGCCGTATCAGGCACTTGTGATTCCGAGTATTAGCACGCAGCAACATTTCGGTGAAGCAGCCCATGCCTGACGACGATGATCTGCTGCGGTCGATCCTGGCGCGCAGCCCGATTGTCTCGACGGTCGTCGATCGTTGGCCCGAGATCGGCCTGCCGGACGGCTGGCTGGCTGCCGGCTGCCTCGCACAGACCGTCTGGAACGACGCATTCGGGCTCCCGCCCACGCACGGCCTCTCCGATATTGATCTGGTCTACTTCGACGGCGGCGATCTTTCGCAAGACGCGGAGGCAGCGCATGCGACGAGGATTCGTACGCTGTTTGCCGATCTCGGCTTGTGGGTCGACGTCAAGAACGAGGCGCGCGTGCACCTCTGGTACGCCGAAAAATTCGGCGTCGCGCAGGCACCCTATGTCTCCTCCGAAGATGCCATAACGACCTTTCCGACGACCGCGACGGCGATCGGCCTGCAGCCGCGCGCGGATGGTCTGCACGTCTTCGCCCCGTACGGTCTGTCCGACCTGCTTGGCCTGATCGTGCGGCCCAACAAGAAGCAGATCACACGACCGATCTACGAAGCCAAGGTGAAGAAGTGGCTGGCTCAATGGCCGGGCCTTCGCGTCGTCGACTGGGATGCCTGAGGGGGCATCGCGCTTTAGCTCGCGTCGCGCTTCTACGTTGTCGATTTAGCCTCTGCGGTGAGCCAGTTTCGATCGTTCGAGCCCTACCGCCGCAACACTTGGCGCCCAGAAATCGTCACGTTCGACGAGCTGTTGGAGCGTGCGCGGTTCATTATCGAGCACGCGGAAGATCCTGAGTAGGATGACGATACCCCCTTCTAGAGGACGACGTTTGCTGCCTGGACCCGCTGCCGGTATGCCTCGAAAGCTTCCGCGGCAGCTTCGTCGTACTCACGGTCGTAGAACTCAGCCACGCGCTCTGCTGTCACCGTGGCTGATCCTTCCTTCACGTCGCAGTTGAACACGCGGATGGCGTCACTCAGCGCTCTCCAACGCTGGTAGGGGCTCATTGGTTCACCCGCCCCGGCAGCGGCTAAGTTCGATCTCCAGGGCTCCGCAAGCGCTCAGCGCGACCTACGGGTGCGACCTGATCCGCACAACGATGTGCCGTGCGGTCCACGCCCCCGGCTGGTCCGACGCTCGAAGTGAGCCCAGCCGCCAGAAGCAGGTAGATCGAATATAGATATTGGAGAACAAAACGGGATTTTTCGCAAGATCTTGTTGCCCACATACGAATGAATACCGTGGAAATCACTAGGCACTGAGGTTGACCCCGGTTAAGTGACTGGAATCGAAAGGGAAACGCCTGAATGAAGATCACCGACGTCGTCTGCCACATCCTGCAATGCAAGGTCGACAAGCCGTTCGTGTCGGCGCGTGGCTGGGTCTACGGCACGCGCTCGTCCTGCGTGGTCGAGATCTCGACCGACGAGGGCATCACCGGCTGGGGCGAGTGTTACGGGCCGTCGGCCGTGGCCAAGACCTTCATCGAGACCCAGTACAAGGCGCGCGTCGTCGGCCGCGATCCGTTCGACGTCGAGGCGATCTGGGAAGACCTCTACAATCGCATCAAGGATTACGGCACGACCGGCATGGCGATCTCGGCCATCTCCGGCATCGACATTGCGCTGTGGGACATCATGGGCCGCGCCGTCGGCAAGCCGGTGCACAAGCTGATCGGCGGCGCCTATCGCAGCGAGGTCATTCCCTACGCGACCGGCCTCTACTTCATCGACATGAATCGATTGATCGAGGAGGCCGTGGAGGAGGCGCTGGAATTCAAGAACGACGGCTTTCGCGCCATCAAGATGAAGATCGGCCTGGGCGACCTCAAGCTCGACGCGGCTCGCGTCGGCGCGGTGCGCCGGGCGATCGGGCCCGACGTCAAGCTCGCGGTCGATGCCAACCACTGCTTCACCGTGCCCAACGCCATCAAGCTCGGCCGCATGCTGGAGGAGCACGACATCCTGTGGTTCGAGGAGCCGATCAGCCCGGAGGACCATGACGGCTACGTCGAGGTGAGCCGGGCGCTCGACATGGCCGTCGCGGGCGGCGAGAACGACTTCACGCGCTGGGGCTTTCGCGACGTCATCGCCAGGAAGGCGATGGACATCGTGCAGCCCGACCTCTGCGCCGCCGGCGGTTTCTCGGAATGCCGCAAGATCGCGACGCTCGCCAGCGCCTTCGGCGTCGAATGTGTGCCGCACGCCTGGGGCTCGGCGATCGGGCTCGCGGCGACGGTGCAGTTCCTCGCCGCGTTGCCCGACCAGCCGCCGGCCTTCCGGCCGATGCCGCCCATGCTGGAGTTCGAGCAGACGCCCAACCCGCTGCGCGATCACCTGGCGCAGGAGCCGATCGAGCAGAAGAAGGGGATCGTCAAGGTGCCGACCGGCCCTGGCCTCGGCATCGAGATCGATCGCGACGTGCTCAAGAAGTACAAGGTGGCGTAGCCAGAAACTGTCATCCCGAGCGCAGCGAGGGATCTTTCCCGTGGCCTCAAGGTCCCTCTGGCTTCGCCCTCGGGATGACAGGGAGCCCGTTCAGTCTGATTGTCGCGCATTTCAGATGCGAGATAATCCTTGCCAGGATGGTGAAGTAGACGCATGATTATCTCGCATTTGAAATGCGAGATAATCCGTGGGCCTCCACCTCGTCGGCGAGACGATCGATGCCAAACGTGCCCATCAGCGGGCAAAGGCGGGTGAATTCATACCGTTGGTACGCGGCGTCTATGCCGATTCAGGCGATGTCGACGCCACGGTGCTAAGCCATGCGGTGCGCATCGCCCGCTACCTCTACCCCAAAGCATATCTTGCTTCGGCGAGCGCGGTGGTGCTTGGGCCGACGTCGGAAGGCAAGCTCTACATCAGCGGAGCGCGCAATCAGCGGACGCGATTGCGCGGGCTGGAGATCGTGCAGAACGAAGCACCCGAACATCCATCGGTCGTCAGTGTGGTTGTCGGCGACGACATGGGCGAGCTGCGGGTGGAGGCCTCATCGCCGCGCCAGCGCTTCCTGGAATCCTTCCGCCGCCGAAGCGAACATGCGGCGGCTATCGACGATCCGACGCGCAGAGCAATGGCCGGACGTCTCGTCGAAGAGTATGGGACCCCGGAGAAGGCTGCCGATGCTGTCCGCGACTTGGCGCGGAAGAACAAATGGTTCCATGAGGCCGAGAGTGCGGAACGATACCTGCTGGATCGGCCGACCCTCCGCGAAGTTCCGGCCAACAAGGCTGCGCTCGATCTGATCGTCGCGTGGCATCGAAAGCCGATAGGACGTCTCATCCATGACGGATATGAATGGAGGTGGCAGGCCGATGCGAGCTGGAAGGGGCCGCCTCTCGTCCGCGCGACGGTGCCCGGCCGTCTGCCGCCCTTCATCGAATCGTTGTTGCCGGAAGGCTGGCTGGCCAGGGTGCTGGGACAGCGCGACGAGCGCGACACGCTGCGCCAGGGCAGGCGCTACATGTCCAACATAACCATTGCTCCCGACATGGCGGAGCTCGCCGCTCTTCCGGCGGACGTGTTTCAAGTTCGCCTGGAGCGCTTCGTACGCGGCGGTCGCTTCAGTGGACGCTACGCCGGCCCTGAACGGGATGAGCTCGAGCAAGGCTTCGAGGCGAACCTGGCGCGGCTATACGCGAACCGGCAGGTACCGCGACTGTCGGGCGTGCAAATCAAGGCGCCGATGAACCTCCGATCCGATGGGACGCTGGTTCCGGCCGATAGATATCCCTTCACCCATATCCTGAAACCTGCCGGGACTGGGAGCTACATCAACCTGCCCATCGTCGAGTGGTGCTGCCTGCAACTCGGCCGTGAAGCAGGCTTCCAGGTGCCGGCTTTTGCGTTGGTGGACATGCCGGACGACATGCCGCCCGCGCTCCTCGTCGAGCGTTTCGACATCCGCGATGACGCTCGCGATCGTCGCCTGTTGGCGATGGAGGACTTCTGCTCGGTGCTCGACCTGCCTCCGTCGGCGAAGTACGACGGTACGATCGAGCGCATGGCCAGGGCGTTGCGTCCGCTGTCAACCGATCCGATACGCGATCTGGAAATCCTGTTCCGGCGGGCCCTGTTTGCCTGGATCGTCGCGGACGGAGACATGCATCTCAAGAATCTGTCACTCCTCAAAATAGCCGGGCCGCGCTCACGGCAGTTCGAGTCCGTAAGGTTCTCCCCTCTGTATGACGCCGTGACGACGCGTGTGTTTCCGGAGCTCGCCGGTGATCGCATGGCGTTCAAGCTCGCCGGCAAAGATGATCGCTTGGTCCGTGGGGACTTCCTGACCCTTGCCCGCACCATCGACTTGCCCGCGGACCGCGCCGAAGAATTGACAACGAAGATGGCCTCGACTCTGCAGAAGGCGTCTGCTCGTCTCAGCTTGCCGTTGGTTGCCAATCGACGGGCAAGGAAGCCGGCGGGCGCGGCGCTGGGGAAGATCGTCGAAATCGTTCGGACGCGCGCCACGAGGATGCTGTAGGGCTGCGGAACGGTCTCGCTTGCCCAGAGGGAGTACGCAATGAAAATCGTCGACGTCAAAGCCTATCCCACCTCCTTCCGCGTGCCGAAGGGGCAGCAGGTGTCGCTGGGCATCGGCACCATGACCAAGCGCGACTGCGTCATGGTCAAGGTGACGACCGAGGACGGCATTGTCGGCTGGGGCGAGAGCCACCATGCGCGCTCGCCGGGCAGCATCGGCCATCTGATCAACACCACGCTGAAGGGCTTCGTGGTCGGCATGGATGCCACCGACACGGTCGGCATCTGGGCCCGTATCTACAAGTTCCAGCTCGGCAGCCACGGCATGGGCGCGGCCACCGCCATGGCGATGAGCGGCATCGACCAGGCGCTGTGGGACATCAAGGGCAAGGCCGTCGGCTGGCCGCTCTACAAGCTTCTGGGCGGCACCAACAAGCCCGTGCCGGCCTACGCCGGCGGCATCTCGCTCGGCTACCAGGCGCCCGATTCGCTGGTCGCCGAGGCGGTGCCCATGGTAGAGGCGGGTTACAAGGCGCTGAAGCTCCGCATCGGCGACACGGTCGCGGCCGACATCGCGCGCATGACGGCGATCCGCCGCCGCTTCGGCGACGAGGTCGCCATCCTGACCGACGCCAACACCGGCTACAGCGTCGCCGACGTGCGCCGCGTCATGCCGGCGATGGACGAGCTCGATATCGGATGGCTGGAGGAGCCGTTCCCGGCGCACGACCATCGCTCCTACGCCATGGCCAAGGGCTTTGGCCGCACGCCGTTGGCGGCCGGCGAGAACCACTACACGCGCTTCGAGTTCCATCGTGTGATCGAGGACGGGAACATCACCGTCCTGCAGCCTGACCTCTCCAAGAGCGGCGGCATCACCGAAGTGCAGCGCATCGCCGCCGCCGCCTCGATGTGGAAGCTGCCGGTCCATCCGCACAGCTCGATGACCGGCCTCAACCATGCCGTCTCGATCCACTTCCTGGCCTCGATCGACAACGGCGGCTATTTCGAAGCCGATCTCTCCGTCGCCAACAAGTTCCGCGATGAGCTCGGCAGTGAACCGTGGAGGATCGGCAAGGACGGCTGCGTGCGGCCGCTGGAGAAGCCCGGAATCGGCGTGGAGATCGACGAGAAGTTTCTGCTGGCCCATCCGGTCATCGAAGGGCCGGGCTATGTATGAACGGTCGCTCACCGTATTGGGCAATTTTAGGGCGATCTGACCGGTGTGACGAAACTCACATAAAGTCGGAGCCAGCGCGCCTACTGATCCTCGCGAATGGGCCCAAGGAGGCGCCTATGAATGCGAGTGCAGTACTAGCCAATCTTCTCCGTCTTCGCGTGAACGAAGCGCGCATGGCCTCCGAGCTTCACGAGGCCGACCAGCCGGTGCGGCTGCTGCCGGTGCTCGATCCCGAGGAACTGCCGCCGGAGTTCGAGGACATCCTGCAGATCCAGGTCCTGGGCTATCGCGAGCGCCTGACGCTGCTTCACGGCCGCCGGCTGCGCGTGCTGGATCCGGTGTGGACGCTGGTTCCGAGGAACTGAGGTCTCGCAGAGCGCTCATGCTCTTGTCGTGCCTCTCTCTCATGCCCCCTCTCCCCCTTGGGGGAGAGGAATCTGATTCATGAGCGGGCCCGGCAAATGGCAGGTCACGCGAGCTTGCGCTCCACCCAGCGCGCCCAGGCGATGAGCTGATCGTCCGTGCCGCGCGCGCCGACGAGCTGCACCGACAGGGGCAATCCGAACGGCCCGGTGTTGAACGGCAGTGCAATGCACGGCGTTCCCAGAAGCGTCCAGAAGCGGTTGAAGATCGGATCGCCGGTGTTGCCCAGGCCCGACGGCGCTTCGCCTTTCGCCGACGGCGCCAGCAGGATGTCGAACCGGGTCCAGGCATCGTCGAGCTGGGCGAGGGCGGTGCGCCGCCGCTTCTTCGCATCGGCATACTGCTTGCGGCTGACCGCGTCGCCCTCGGCCATCACGCCGTGCATGATGGGCGAGAAGAGGTGGGAGGAGCGGGCGCGTTCCCTGGCGTAGGACTGCGTCGCCTCCTTGGTCATGATGCGATGCTGTGCCTGCACCAGGTTCGCCCAGTTGTCAGGCGCCTGCCATTCGCGCACGCGGGCGCCGGCAGCTCTGAGCGTGCGCGCGGCCTCCTCGATGTTCTTCCTGTTGTAGGGCTCGGCCATGTCCCACCACGGCGTGCGGATCAGGCCGATGCGCGGTGGCTCGGCCGGTGGATCGGCCGGGGGGTGGCCATAGGCGGCGCGGATCAGCGCCAGGTCGTTGGCCTCGCGGGCGAAGAAGCCCAGCGTGTCGAGGAAGGGCGCGTAGGCCTTGATGCCGACCATGTCGGCCCAGCCGTAGGTGCCCTTGTAGGCGACGACGCCGTTGAAGGCGCCGGGCCGGATCACCGAGCCCGCGGTCTGCGTGCCGTAACCCACCGGCACCATGAAGTCGGCGACGGCGGCGGCCGAGCCCGACGACGAGCCGGCCGGCGTGTGGCGCAGGTTGTGCGGATTGTGCGTCTTGCCGGCATGGCCGCCGGCGAACTCGGTGGTCACCGCCTTGCCCAGCACGATGGCGCCCGCCTTCACCAGCTGTGCGACGCAGGCGGCGTCCTTGCCGACGACATGGTCGCGGTAGATCGGCGAGCCGCAGGTCGTGGGCATGGTCCTGGTCGCGATGATGTCCTTCACCGCCAGCGGAATGCCGTGCAAGGGGCCGGCGGGACGGCTGCGCTTGTCGAGCATGTCGGCCCGCTTGCGCGCGCCGTCGGGATCGAGCGCTTCCCATGCATGGACCTGGCCCTCGCGCGCTTCGATGCGGTCGAGGCAGGCCTCGACCAGGTCGCGGGCCTTCAGCCGCTTCTGGGCCATGCGCAGTACGGCCTCGCTGGCCGCCAGCCTGTTAGGCGATTTCGCCATGCGTCTTCCCCTTGAAACGTCGTTCGGGCCATGATGGCCGAGCGCCACCGCAAAAGGTAGTTCCATGACCGACGCCATCGATTTCTGGTTCTCGACCGGGAGCACCTACACCTACC
>JAEZHS010000180.1 GCA_023436825.1 Pseudomonadota bacterium
CGGCCCGGAAGACCATGAGTGCCACGCAGTGGCACGACTCATCGCGACTGCGGCGATGAATTGCACGCCGACTGTCGTGTCTCACCACATGTGCGGTGCCATGATCATGTAAGGCAAAGACTCTTGCTTGCGCCGACAGGAAGGCGAGAGACTGCGGCATGCCTCCTCAAGAGCGCCATTGAGCACGCGGAAACGTGCAAGCCCGCAGCTATGATCGCACCACTCAGCCTTTCCAACGTCCTCACTTTGATCTTTGCCATCACCTGCCTGACGATGGTGCTGAATCAGAGATCCGATCGAGTTCAAAGAGTATCCCGCCTGCTCGTTCCACCGGTCCTGGCTGTCGTCGTCGCCTTGCTCCTGCTCAGCGGCGTGTTCGACGCCGGCCTTGTCAACGATGCCCTGTGGGTCGGCGGAGCGATCGTGGGCTTCGTCCTGGGTCGCCTGCGTGGCCGCATGCTCCCGATGGAACTTCTTCCCGCCCCCGGATCGGTCCGCGTGGCGCAGACGGCGGACCACCTGGCGACAGCGGTCGCGCTGGTCGCGATCGCCGGGACGGATTTCACCTCGGCCACCCTGCGCGAGCCCGTCCTCGCGCCGGCGCTGGTCGCCACGGGCGGAGCGTTATGCGCCGGCTTTCTCGCGGGACGCTTCCTCATGATTGCCGTCCGCGCCGATCCGGTGGCGCGCCTCAAGAACGGCGCGCGATAGACGTGCTTCCAGCGCCCGGTCCGGAAGAGAAGATCCGAACCTTCATCACTTCCCCAGATATTTGCTCTCGAGCGCCCGCTCCTGCACAATATCTGCAATGGCGGATGGGTATGGGAGTCCGTCCATGACTGTGGGGAGGCAGCGAGCATGCAGCGCGGCGATGGGAGCACGGTGCCGGATGGTGCCGGGTCGCTCTCCAGGACTGTGTCGATTCTGGGCAAGTTGAGGTGGCTGCTGTTCGTCGTCATCCTGGTGGCCTTTGGCGCAGACCCGATGATGACTTCGTTCGAGGACGCCGAGCGCAACTACGGTGACGTCAGCACGTCGGATTGGGTCCACACGAACTACTGGTTGAAGAGTGCGGACTGCGCGCGCGAGACCGGAGCCTGGCTCGCGCTGTGTGCTGACGATGGCAAGCTGAAGCCCATCTCCGAGGAGGCGATCGGGGACGATCCGGGCCATGCGTTCCTGCTCGCCGTGTGGACGATCGCCAGCGGCGACAATGACGCCGATCTCGTGGACGTCGCCGGGCTCAATATCGCTCTCAACAGCCTTGGCTTCCTGCTGCTGGCCAGCTTCCTGTTCGCCCTCCGCGCCTATCCTTGTTTCCTGCTGTTCATGTACATGGGGCCGATCGTCTATCTGAAATGGATCGGCGTCGCACCGCATTGGGCCTTGCTTGGCGTCGCGAGCATGGCCGCCGTGCTTCCCATGGCAATCCTGGCGAAGGAGTATAGCTTTCTTTCCTCACGGCTTGGCCGGTGGTTCGTCGGGCTGGGCCTACTCGGCCTCGCCTCGGCGGCGCTCGTCCGGGAAGCGATCGCCCTGATGGGAATCGTGACGGCGTTCGCCGCCATCGCCTTCATCGCGCTCCGCCGACCACGTGCGGGCCGGGGCGTGCGCGACCTTGTCGTTGTCGCGGTCCTGATCGTGGCGGCAGCCTCGGCGCCCTATGTCGCCATAGCCGCGCGCGATCTGATGTTCGACATCGAGCCTGGGCAACTCGTCGAACGCCACGGGTTCTCCGACATTCTCTACATGGGCCTCGGCTCCGTGCCGAATGCGTTCGGCATCACCTACAGCGACTGGGTGGCGCTGGCCGCCGCCCAGACGGTCGATCCCGACGTCGTGCATTGCTCGCCGGACTTCTACAGGATCATGTGGGGCCTCTACCTGGACAAGGTGCTCACCGATCCTGGCGAAGTGGCGCGCATCTACTTCGAGAAAGCGCGGCTGCTCCTTGCCGACCCGGTCCTCGAGCCCGGGCCGCCTCTGGGTATCGTCCTGCTCGTGGGGCTCAGCCATTTCCTGGTGGCGAAGAAATTCGATCTCTGGTCCAAGGTCGGCTTTCCCCAAGGCGGTCTGGTGGAAGGAGCAGCACTCGTCTTCATCGGCCTCTTCGTCGCCCAAGGGATCCTTGCCTCTCCGGACCGCGGATACGCCATGCCGGTAGGGGCGGCCATCGTGACGCTCATCGGCGTCCTGGTCGGCTTCCATCTGCGGGCGGCCTACGTCGCGGCGAAGCGATACCTTGCGAGGGCGCACACCTAGATGGAATCGCTCTAGATGCTCGACACAGTGGTTCTGACGGGTCGGTCCCGCTTGAGCTCATGCGTGGTCGGCGGTGCGCGTGATTTTCCGCTTTTTTGCGCAGCCCGACATTGCGCGTGCCAGGGGGTGATGGGCCGGCAGGGCTTGTCGCGCTGCGCCAGGTCGGGCTGCAATTTGCCTGTCACCCCGACCGAACCGCCCCTATTTCCTCGAAAAGGGGCGGCTTCGCTCGGGATGACGGAAATTGGACCCGGCAGGGCTGCTGCTGGGCGCGATGATATCGGATGAACGATGCATAGAGCAGAGCTGCCGGGAGGCGAGCGCAAGGTCAATATAACTTAAGTTCTCTAACGAGTCAACTACGGTTCTAGTCTTTTTGCGCCCCATAAGGGGCCAAAGGGCGCAAAAACTGTTCGGGTCGAGAATCGGTGCCAGCAGTGCTGGCAATCTCGCCGGCCTCGCGCCAATTCATCAAAACCTCTGCGACGAGCTACTAGTCTCGCTTCTGCGGCACGAACTTCCGCTTTGCAGGACGGTTTGGCGGCCGCTTCTTTCCCCACTTCTCGCCGCTTCGCGATAAAGTCGCCGGCTGAGAGGTGACCCAATGACCGATGAAGAAGCCGGCCGCGTCCGCGATTTCGTGGGCTATGGGCGCAATCCGCCCGATCCCAGGTGGCCGGGCGGCGCGCACGTCGCGGTCAATTTCGTCATCAACTACGAGGAAGGCGGTGAGCGCTCCGTGCCGGACGGCGACGGCGCGAGCGAGGCCGCGCTGACCGAGGGCTCGACGGCCAGCTTCACCGGCCGCGACCTCGGCGCCGAAAGCATGTTCGAGTACGGCAGCCGCGCCGGCTTCTGGCGCCTGCACCGCATCTTCACCCGGCGCAAGCTGCCTTGCACGGTGTTCGCCATCGCCCGCGCGCTGGAGCGCAATCCCGAGGCGTGCGCGGCGATGCGCGAGGCGGGCTGGGACGTGGCCGGCCACGGCTACAAGTGGGAAATGCATGCCACCATGGCGCCGGACTACGAGAAGAAGCAGATCGAGATGGCGACCGAGAGCATCACCCGGACGATCGGCACGCGGCCGGCCGGCTGGTACAGCCGCTATGCGCCCTCGATACAGACGCGCAACCTGCTGCTCGACGCCGGCTACGAGTACGACAGCGACACCTACGACGACGAACTGCCCTACTGGCTGAAGGTGGGATCGCGCACCCAGCTCATCGTGCCCTACTCCATCACCCACAACGACGTGCGGTTCCAGCGCCAGGGCATGACCAGCGGCGACGAGTACCTCGCCTACATCAAGAACGCCGTGCAGTGCGTGCTGGAAGAGGATCCGCCGCGCATGCTGAGCTTCGGCCTGCACAACCGCATCATCGGCCATCCCGGCCGCGCGCTGGGGCTGGCACGGGTGCTCGACTGGCTGGCCGCCCAGCCGCGCGTCTGGATCACGCGCCGCATCGACATCGCGCGGCATTTCAAGCAAGTGCATCCTGCGTCTGGGACGTGATCGAATGAGGAACCCCATGACCATCCGCCGCCCGCTCGACGGCTTTCTCGTCCTCGATCTCGGGCAGATCTACAACGGCCCCTATTGCGGCCTGACCCTGGGCTTCATGGGCGCGCGCGTGCTCAAGATCGAGCCGCCGGAGGGCGACGTTGTGCGCCGGCGCAAGCGCGAGGTCGAGCCGTGGCCGCTGGTCATGCTGAACTCCAACAAGGAATCGGTGGTCCTCGACCTCAAGCAGCCGCGCGGCAAGGCGATCTTCCTCGACCTCGTGAAGCAGGCCGACGTCGTGATCGAGAACTTCGCCGTCGGCGTCATGGACCGGCTGGGCTTGGGCTACGACGTGCTGGGCAAGCTCAATCCGCGCCTGGTCTACGGCGGCAGCTCGGGCTTCGGGCTCGACGGGCCCTATCGCGACCTCGCCGCCATGGACGTCACCGTCCTGGCGATGACCGGCATCATGAACTCGACCGGCCAGCCCGACGGCCCGCCGACCAAGGCCGGCGCCGCGGTCTGCGACTTCCTGGCCGGCATCCATCTCTGCGCCGGCATCCTGGGCGCGCTGGTGCAGCGCGAGCGCACCGGCCAGGGCCAGCGCGTCGAGGTCGCCATGCACGAGGCCGGCACCATCGCGCTCGCCTCGGCGCTGGGCGCCGTCATGGACGGCGACACCGACGTTCCCGAGCGCACCGGCAACCGCCATCCCGCGCTCGCCATGGCGCCCTACAACACCTATCCCTGCAGCGACGGCTACGTCGCAATCTTCACCGCGGCCGAGCGGCACTGGCAATCGATGTGCAAGATGTTGAACCGGCCCGACCTCGCCACCAATCCCGAATTCGCCAGCACGGTCGGCCGGGCCAAGAACATGGCGGAGATCGACGACATCGTCGGTGCCTGGACGATCGGCCGCTCCAAGGACGAAGTGGTGCGGCTGCTGAACGAGGCGCACGTACCGTGCGCGCCGGTGAAGACCGCACGCGAGGTCTCGCGCGATCCCCATCTCGAGGCGCGCGGCTTCTGGGTCGACGTCGACCATCCGCGGCGCGGCCGCACGCGCGTGCCGATCTCGCCGATTCGCCTGCACACCGGCGGCAAGCCGGAGATCAGGAGCCCCGCGCCGACACTGGGGCAGCATACGGAGAAGGTGCTGGCCGAGCTTCTGGGGCTGAAGGCCGCTGAGCTCGCCGAGCTGCGCGCCCAGCACATCACGGAGCCGGTGACGGAGCGAAAGGGTTAGCGCCCTTTCATGTTCCTCTCTCCCTTGGGAGAGAGGAGCATGAGCGAAGACTATGAGCGTTCCCTGATGTCGGAGAATTTTATCTTCGGTGACTTCTCGGCGATGTAGCCGAGTTCCCAGGCGTTGCGGGCGAGAAAGACCGGGGCGCCGTCGCGGTCTTCGGACATGCCGCCGCGGTTCGCCGCCATGAAGGCCTCGAGGTCGGCCTTGCTGTCGGCGGAGATCCAGCGCGCGGTCTCGAAGGGTGCGGGCTCGAGGTCGATCTTGACCTGGTACTCGGCCTCGACGCGGGTCTTCAGCACGTCGAGCTGCAGCTCGCCGAC
>JAEZHS010000195.1 GCA_023436825.1 Pseudomonadota bacterium
CTCATGAGCGCGCGAGGACGCGCACGGTCCAGAAGACATGACCCACTAATCCCGGAACGCCGCCAAATGGAACGGGCGCTTGGCGGGCCTGCCGGTCACGTCGTAGGTCCGCACGCGCATCTTCAAGGGATCGGCCAGAAGGCCGACGGTGCAAAAGCCGGGCTCGACATCTTCATGGGCGACGCTGCCGATCACGCAGGAGAAGTTGGTCTTCGCTTCCTTCTGCAGCGGCACCTTCCAGGTGATGACGTACTCGTTCGCGCCGACCAGCTCGCAGCTCTCGATCATGTAGCCGCGGGCGATCGAACCATCCGCTGCGATGACGCAGGCCAACCGCTTCTCGAACTCAGCCATGTTTCACTCCCCTTGCGCGCAACACTGAACGCGAGGAGTGTTACCTGCTTTGCCGGCGATAGACCACATGCAGCGCGCCGCCGGACTTCGGCTCGCACTTGACCAGAGCCAGCGGCAGTTCCGGCGTGCCGGCTGGAAACAGAGGTATGCCGTCGCCCAGCACCAGCGGGATGATCGCCATCTCCAGCACATCGAGCCGGCCGATCGCGATCAGGCCACGGATGAGCTGGCCGCCGCCTTCGACGCCGACCTTGCGATAGCCACGCGCCGAAAGTTCGTCAGCGATGGCAAGCAGATCGCCCGATCGCGATTCGACCTGTGGCGGCGCGGCCTCGATTGGCCGGCTGGTCACGACAACGACAGGCTTGCTGTGCGGCCACTCCGGCATGGCACGCTCGATCTCGTAGGTGTCACGCCCCATCACCACCGCATCGATCCCCGCGTGGTAGGCATCGATGTCGAATTCCTGCGGCGGATAGGGCATGAGCCAGTCGAACGAGCCGTCGGACCGCGCGATCTTGCCATCGAGCGACATGGCGAGGTGGCAGTGCCAGACAGGTTCCATCACGTCGCAAACACCCTGGTCAAAAACGCCTTCACATCCACCACGAATGCTTTCCATGCTGCTTCATTGGCGCCGTAGTGCGCGCCGCAGCAACCACCGGGCTTGCTGCGGTTGCCGACACCCGACAGATAGCGGACCGGCAGGCCCAGCGCATCGAAGCTGTGATGGGCGCCGTCATAGATGCGCGTCTCGACCAGGTCCCTGCCCTGCACGACCCTGTCGATCACCGCCTGGCACTGCGACACCGGCGTCCAGTCATCGAGGGCCCCCATGGCGAAAAGCGTCGGCTGGCGCACAGCCAGTTTGGACCCCAGCGCATCGGCCAGCGCGCAGTCGGGATAGAGCAGGATCGCCGCGCGCGCCGGCGCGGGGCCGCGATCGTCGAGGCGCGGCGACAGCGCCAGCAGCATCGCCACGCCGCCGCCGTAGGAATAGCCCATGAAGACCAGCCGACGCGGATCGACGAAGCTCTGCTTGCCGAGCCACGCCAGGGCAGCGTCGATGTCATGTGCACGCGCCTCGGCGTCCGCCTGGGTCGGCCAGTGCTTGCCACAGACATCCTTCAGGCCGCGCGCGGAAAAACTGTCGACGACCAGCGCGACATAGCCCCACGAGGCAAGAAGGCCAGCCATGCGCGCGGTGTTCTGCCCCGGCCCGCCGCAGCCATGGAAGATCGCAACGGCCGGTGCAGCGCCGGCTCCGGTCGGCCGGAAGAGCTGCGCGGTGAGCTGTACCGTCCGTCCTCCCTGCTCCACCGCCACCCGCACATTCTGCTGCGCCATTACCAGCGCCGGCGCAGTGCAGAACAGGGCAAGCAGAACCAGGACGCGCGCGATCATGCGGGCAGTCTATCAGACAGACCCCGAAAATATTTGGCGCGAGCTGGAATAAAACCGAACAGCCGGCGTCTCCCTGGTGCACTCCATGTCTGCCGAGGAGAAATCATGCTGAAGTTGCTGTCGTTTTCCGCCATCGCCACCGTGGCGCTCGCCGCCGCTTCCTTCGCCGCCGATTCGTCGGCCACCCCGCCTGCCGCCAAGAACGGCATGTTCGTCAACGCCAAGGGCATGACGCTCTATACCTTCGACAAGGACACGCCCGGCAAGTCGGCGTGCAACGGCCAATGCGCCACCAACTGGCCGCCGCTGCTCGTGGCCGACGGCGGCAAGGCCACGGGTGACTGGACCATCGTCGTGCGCGACGACGGGCTGAAGCAGTGGGCGTACAAGGGCAAGCCGGTCTACGGCTGGGTCAAGGACACCAAGCCCGGCGACACGACCGGCGACGGCTTCCTCAACGGCGCCTGGCACATCGCCAAGCCCTGACCGTTTCGCGAGGAGGGCGCCGGTTGAGTACGTGCCGGCGCCCCAATCATCTAGACTGACGCCATGGCCGATCCGGGCCCCCTCATCGAGCCGCTGATCCCGGCGTTGCGCCGTTACGCGTACGCACTGCTGCGCGACCACACGGCAGCCGACGATCTGGTGCAGGACACGCTCGAGCGTGCGCTGCTGCACTGGTCGTCGCGCCGGAACGACGGCGACCTGCGGGCGTGGCTGTTCGCCATCCTGCGCAACCTCCATGTCGGCCGGCAGCGACAAGCGCTGCGGCGCGGCGCGGTCGTGGACATCGACGAGGACGCGCTTCCCGAAACGGCCGCCGGCCAGGGCATCGTCCTGGAAACGCGCGACGTGCTGGCGGTCCTCGACCACCTGCCCGAGGAGCAGAAGTCGCTGCTGCTGCTCGTCGGCGTGGAGGACTTCTCCTACGAGGAGGCGGCCAGGGTCCTCGACGTGCCGATCGGCACCGTGATGTCGCGATTGTCGAGAGCGCGCCGGCGGCTGCGCTCGATCGTCGACGGCGATCGCGTTACCTTGCTGCGGAGAGTGAAATGAGCGGCGACAACGTTCCCCCCGGGGAAGACGAGTTGCAGGCCTATGTCGACGAGCGGCTCGACGGGCCGCGCCGAGCGGCCGTCGAGGCGCACCTCGCGCGGACGCCCGAGCTGCGCGACAGGGTCCAGGCCGAACGCCGCCATCGCGCGTCCTTACGCAGCCAGCTCCAGGACAAGGCCGACGAGCCCGTTCCGGCGCGGCTGCGCATTACCAGCATCCAGGCGGCGCGGCGCGCTCGCCTCGCGCGACGGGCGGGGCTTGCCGCAGCAGCGCTGGCGATCTTCGTGGCCGGCGTGGGCGCGGGCTGGCTGGCCAACGAGCAGCGGCCGAACGTTGCGATGTCGGCGCCGACCACCAGCGTCGCCCAGGGCGCAACGGCGGCCTACCGGACCTTCGTGGTCGAGGTTGCCCATCCCGTCGAGGTCGGCGCGGCGCAGGAAACGCACCTGCTGCAGTGGCTGTCCAAGCGGCTTGGCCGCAAGCTCGAGTCGCCCGACCTGACGCCGTTCGGCTATCGCCTGATCGGCGGACGGCTGTTGCCCGGGGGCAGCGGTGCGGCCGCGCAGCTCATGTACGAGGATTCGACGGGACGGCGCCTGACGCTCTATGTGCGCGCCGCCGACGGCACGGAGACGGCTTTCCGCTTCCAGAAGGACGGCGATGCCGCGACCTTCGCCTGGATCGACCAGGGCTTCGGCTTCGCCGTGACGGCGATGGCCAGCCGCGAGGAACTGCTGCCGATCGCCGAGGCGATCTACAAGGGGCTGACGCAGAAGGGGTGATGCTTAAGCGGCGACGCTGCCAACATTAGCGTCAAGCTCCTCTCCCCCTTCTCTCAGGCTCCTCTCCCCCAAAGGGGGAGAGGAATATGAGGGAGAGGAGAGGAGAGCAAAGCTGAGCTGAGTCGACGAGCAGCGTCGCTCGAGACCGCTCCTACTCCGCCGGCGCCGGCGTCTTGAAGTGCGGGATGCCTTCGGTGCGATCGTTGAGCGCCTCGGCGCCCTCGGTCGGCAGCACCTTCACGTAGTTCAGCGCGCCGTTGATGTCGTCCTTCCAGACCTCCTTGGGCAGGTCGTAGACGAACTCCACGCCGTAGCCGTTGGGATCATGGATGTAGAGGCTGTGCGTCATGCCGTGCTCGACTCGGCGATCGAACTTCACGCCCTTCTTCTGCAGGTATTCCAGATGCTGCAGCCAGGCCTCGCGGCTCGGCATGGTAATGGCGATGTGGTTCACAGCGCAGGGCATGCCGAACATCGACCAGTTCTCGGGCGGCTTGGGCAGGTCGCGGTTCTCGACCAGGGCGACGTCGTGATGATGGTGCGAGCCGTCTTCGCGCTCGCCCGAATAGAAGCGCATCTTCGGCGGGTTCGGCCGATCCTTGGTCGGTGTGAGCTGGCCGACCTGCTTGAAGCCGACGACCTCGGTCCAGAAGCGATGCGACTCCTCGATGTCGCGCAC
>JAEZHS010000559.1 GCA_023436825.1 Pseudomonadota bacterium
ACGGCGATGCCCGAGGTAAAGTCCAAGTAACGTCGGCCGTCCGTCGCGTAGAGATAGTTGCCCTCTCCGCGTTCGAACACGACGTCCTTGCGACCGTACGTCGGCATCACAGCCGTAATCACGAGCTTCTCCACGAAAAAAATCACCCGCTCTCAGACCTCGGCTCCGGGACGGATTTACCGGGGTTGAGCGGGGGCGGGCACTATCTTACCCGGGTCCGGGTGTGTCAACTTGGCCCAAACCTCGCCATCCAGCTCCTCCAACCCTTCATGTTCCTCTCCCCCTAGCGGGGGAGAGGAACATGAGTTAGGAACGCCCGCCTCTTCATGACCCCTCTGCCAACCCGCAATTCCCAGCTCGCCTTGCGCCGTGCCGGCTTCGGCTCGGTGCCGGAGATGCTCGACTATGCGGCCCAGGGCGAGACCGGGGTCACCTTTTATAGTGTCCGGGGCGAGATTCTCTCGGCCTCGAGCTGGCGCGAGATCCGCGAGCGCGCGCACGTCACCGCCCGCCGGCTGATCGGGGCGGGGTTCGCGCGCGGCGAACGCCTCCTTATTACCGCCGACACTTGGCCGGGTTTCTTCGACGCCTTCTTCGGCGCCCAGTATGCCGGGTTGCTGCCTGTGCCCGTCTCGGTGCCGGTCGGCATCGGCGGCAAGGACGCCTACCTCGAGCAGCTGCGCCGCCAGCTTGCCGCCTCGGGTGCGGTGGCGGCCGTGGGCATCGAGGACCTGGCCGGCTTTCTGGCCGACGCCGCGGCCGAGTTCCCGGCGGTGCGGCTGCATGGCGGGATGTCGGCCATCGACGCCTTGCCAGAGAAGCCGGTCGATCTCCGGCCGCTCGGTCCGGCCGACCTTTGTTACATCCAGTTTTCTTCGGGCAGCACGCGCCATCCGCACGGCGTGCAGATCACGCAGGCGGCGCTGATGGCCAACCTCGCCGGCATCACCGGGCCGGCCGGCCTGGAGGTCGTGCCGGGCGATCGCGCCGCGAGCTGGCTGCCGCTCTACCACGACATGGGCCTGATCGGCTTTTTGATGGCGCCGCTCAGCACCCAGCTCTCGCTCGACTATCTGACGCCGCGCGACTTCGCGCGCCGGCCGATGCAGTGGCTGAACATCATCTCCAGGAATCGCGGCACCATCGCCTACAGCCCGAGCTTCGGCTACGACCTCGCCACGCGCCGCGCCGCGAGCCAGGTGCCGGCCGATCTCGACCTCTCGTGCTGGCGCCATGCCGGCATCGGCGGCGACATGATCCGCCCCGACGTGCTCGACCGCTTTGCCACGGCCTTCGAGACGGCGGGTTTCGATCGCAAGGCCTTCATCCCGAGCTACGGCATGGCCGAGGTGTGCCTGGCCATCACCTTCAGCCCGCACGGCACCGGCGTGCGCACCGACACGATGGCGACCGATGACGGCCGGCGGACGCGCCGCTTCGTGCTGTGCGGCAAGGTGCTGCCTGGCCATCGCCTGGAAGTGCGCGACGAGGCCGGCAAGGTCTTGGGCGACCGGGAGGTCGGGCGAATCTTCGTGTCCGGGCCCAGCATCATGCCGGGCTATTTCGGCGAGCCCGAGGCCTCGCGCGAGGTGCTCTTGGATGGTTGGCTCGACACCGGCGATCTCGGCTACACGCTGGCCGGCGAAGTCGTCGTGACCGGTCGTGCCAAGGACCTGATCATCGTCAACGGCCGCAATATCTGGCCGCAGGACATCGAATGGGCGATCGAGACGCGCCGCGTCGTGAAGAACGGCGATTCGGTCGCTTTCTCGGTCGACGGAGCTGACGGCGAGCGTGTCGTTGTCGCCGTGCTGGCGCGCGTGTCGGGCGAGGAGGGGCGCAAGACGCTGGCCAGCGACGTGGCGCAGGCGGTGCGCGAGGCGATCGCCGTCGACTGCGACGTCGTGCTGGTGCCGCCGACCATGGGCCTGCCGACCACGTCGTCGGGCAAGCTCTCGCGCTCGCGCGCCAAGGCCAACTACCTGGCCGGCCTCTATGCCCCGAAGACGGCTGCGGCGTAAGCTCATCCTCTTCCGGACCGCGCGCATCCTGCGCGCTCATGAATCATGAGCGCGCTGGAGGCTCGCGGGCCGGAAGCCCATGAGCGGACCGTCGCGGTCACCGGCGTTACCGGCTTCGTCGGCCCCCATCTCGTCGCCGCTCTTGCCCGTCGCGGGTTCAGGCTGCGGCTGCTGGTGCGGCGTTGGTCGCCGCTGCCGTCGCTCGAAGGCGTCGCGGCCGACATGGTGCTGGGCGACCTTTTGGACGAGGCCGCGCTCACGCGCCTGGTCCACGGTGCCGATGCCGTCGTCCACGCCGCCGGCCTGATCAAGGCGCGCCGGCCGGGTGACTTCTTTGCCGTGAACCGCGATGGCACCGCGCTGCTGTCGGCGCTCGCGCCCGACGCTCGGTTCCTTCTTCTGTCGTCACTGGCGGCGCGCGAGCCGCAACTCTCGCCCTATGCCGCCAGCAAGCGGGCGGCGGAGGAAGTCGTCGCCGGTCGATCGGGATCTTGGCTCACGGTGCGTGCGCCGGCGGTCTACGGACCGGGCGACCGCGAGACCCTGGCCTACTTCAAGGCCGTCGCCCGCGGCGTCGCTCCGCGGCCCAAGGTGCCCGGCGCGCGGCTGTCGCTGATCCATGTCGCCGACCTCGCCGAGGCGCTGGCGCTCGCCCTCGACCAGCCGCCGCCAGCTTCGACCTACGAAATCGATGACGGCAAGGAGGGCGGCTACTCCTATAGCGACATGGCCGACGCCGCCGGCCGCGCGCTCGGCCGCAAGCCGGTGTCGCTCGCCGTGCCGCGCGTGGTGATGGCGGCCGTTGCCCGCGCCAATGCGATCGGCCATTCGCTCGGCGGTTCCGTGCAGATCCTCACGCCCGGCAAGGTCAACGAAATTTTTCACAGCGACTGGACGGCCCACGACCGACGGCTCGCCGCAGCGCTGGGGTTCCGTCCGCGGTTCGACTTGGCGGCCGGCTTCGGCGAGACGATCTTGTGGTACCGGCGGCAGGGATGGCTCTAAAGGTTGTGTAATACGGCGTAACAAATTGTCATTTCACAAGGAATCGCCCTTTCTGGCACCTATGCGTTGTCTTACCCCGAGACTTTTGGAGCCGCTTTTGCGCACCGCCCACGAATTGACCGTCGAAAACGACGGCATCGCCGACACCCTCACCCTGACGCGCGGCATTTCGCGTGCCGAGGTGATTCGGGAGATCTGCGTCCACCTCGAACCCTACCAGGCCGGCGAGAAGCCGATCACCGGCGACACCGTGATCGCCAAGGACCTCACCATCGATTCGCTCGCGATCATGGACATGGTCATGGAGCTCGAGGACCGCTTCGACGTCTCCATTCCGATGAGCGTCATCGCCGACATCCACACGGTCGACCAGCTCGCCGACACGATCCGGGACCTGCGGGCCCAATCGTAGGCTTCAGGGCGTAATCTCAACTACAGGGAGGCCTGGGCATCATGGGCCTTTTCGACCGCCACGCCGGCCTGCTCGAGGCGTATCGCGACGTCCGCACGACGGGTTACGACCCGTTCCAGATCCGCATGGAGCGGGTGCTGTCGCCTACCAAGGCGATCATCAACGGGCGCGAGACCCTGCTGGTCGGCACCAACAACTACTTCGGCCTGACCTTCGATCCGTCGTGCATGGAGGCCGCCATCGAGGCGATCCGCGCCGAGGGCACCGGGACCACGGGCTCTCGCATCGCCAACGGCAGCTACACCGAGCACGTGGCGCTCGAGCGCGAGATCGCCGAGTTCTACGGCAAGAAGCACTGCATGGTCTTCACGACCGGCTACCAGGCCAATCTCGGCGTGATCTCGACCCTCGCTGGGCCCGACGACTTCCTGCTGATCGACGCCGACAGCCACGCCTCGATCTACGACGCCTGCAAGATGACCCAGGCCGAGGTCGTGCGCTTCAAGCACAACGACCCCACGAGCCTGGAGGCCCGTCTGCGCCGGCTGGTCGACAAGCCCGGCAACCGCGTGGTCGTGCTGGAAGGCATCTATTCCATGCTGGGCGACAGTGCGCCGCTGCGCGCGTTCGTCGATGTCTGCAAGAAGTACGGCGCCTACGTGCTGATCGACGAGGCCCATTCGCTGGGCGCGCTGGGCGAGCACGGCCGCGGGCTCTGCGAATCGACGGGCGTGATCGACGACTGCCATTTCATCGTCGGCACCTTCTCCAAGACCTTGGGCGCGATCGGCGGCTACTGCGTCTCGGACGATCCCGACTTCGACATCCTGCGCGTGACCGTGCGGTCCTACATGTTCACTGCCTCGCTGCCGCCCTCGATCGTGGCGTCGGTGCGCCAGGCGCTGCGCGTGGTGAAGGCCAAGCCCGAGCTGCGCACCCAGCTCTGGAACAACGTCGCCACGCTCTATGACGGGCTGAAGGCGCAGGGCTTCACCTTGGGGCCCGAGCATGGCCCTGTCGTCGGCGTGCATCTGCCCGACCGCATGACCGCCATCGGCTTCTGGCGCGCCATGCTCGATGCCGGCATCTACGTCAACGTCGCCGTGCCGCCGGCCACGCCCAACGGCGTGTCGCTGCTGCGCTGCTCGCTGTGCGCCGTGCACACCAAGGAGCAGCTCGACCATATGGTCGAGGTCATGACCGGCATCGGCCGCCAGTTCGGCGTGCTCCCCGACAAGCAGCTGCGCGCCGCCGGCGCGCGCTAGCGCCGTGTTCGCGCTGGCGCATCTCTCCGACCCGCACCTGCCGATGCCGCCGGCGCGTGCCGTCGAGCTTTTGGGCAAGCGGGCGACGGGCTACGTGAACTGGTGGCGCCGCCGCGCGCACCTGCATGTTCCGCAGGCGCTGGCCGGTATCGTCGCCGATATCAAGCGGCAGAAGCCGGACCACATCGCGCTGACCGGCGACCTGGTGAACATCTCGCTGCCCACCGAGTTCAGCCGCGCCGCCGACTGGCTGAAGCAGCTCGGCGGGCCGCAGGACGTCACCGTCATCCCCGGCAACCACGACGTCTATGTCGCCACCGCCTGGCCCGAGAGCCTGGGCCTGTGGGGCGCCTACATGGCGGGCGACGGCCAGCCACCGGCGAAGGACATCTTCCCGACCCTGCGCCGGCGCGGCCACGACACCGAGGGGGTGGCGCTGGTCGGCCTGTCGAGCGGGGTGCCCAAGCCTCCCTTCTTCGCCACCGGCACTCTGGGCGCGGCGCAGATCGCCAAGGCGGAGAAGCTCCTGGCCGAGCTCGGCCGCGAAGGTCTCTGCCGCGTCGTGCTGATCCACCATCCGCCGCTCACCACCGAGAGCCGCTTCAAGCGCCTGACTGACGCCGCGGACTTCCAGGCGATGATCCGCCGCGTCGGCTGCGAGCTCGTCCTGCACGGCCACAACCACCGCAGCGAAGTCGCGCGGATCGTGGGGCCGGCGGGCCCGGTTCCCGTGATCGGCGTCACGTCGGCTTCCGCGGCACCGGACAGCAAGTACGGCCGCGCGCGCTATCACTTCATTCGCATCGAGCGTGAAGGGGCAGGTTGGCAGTTCGACGTCGAACTGCGCGCGCTCGCCAAGGACGGCACAGGCTGTGAAGCCGACGGAAAGTTGTCGTTCCACAGTGGGCAGCCGCTTGCCATGGTAGCCTGAGCAGCAATGGCCTCTTCCGACATCGTCGTGACACCGGTCGCCGGCAAGTCCGACTTCAAAGCCTTCATCAACCTGCCCAAGCGCCTCTATGCCGGCCACAAGGGCTACATCCCGCATCTCGACGCCGAGCGGCGAGAGGCTTTCACGCCGGGCAAGAACCCGTTGTTCGGCCATGTCGAGATCCAGTTCTTCCTGGCGCGCCGAGGCGGCCGCGTGGTGGGGCGCATAACCGCCCAGGTCGATCGCGCCTATCTCGAGCGCTACGCCGACGACACCGGCCATTTCGGCTGTCTCGCCGCCGAGGACGATCCCGCGATCTTCGCTGCCCTCTTTGCCGCGGCGGAGAACTGGCTGCGCGGCAAGGGGCTGAAGCGGGCGACCGGCCCGTTCAGCCTGTCGGTCAACGAAGAGGTCGGGCTGCTGGTCTGGGGCTTCGAGAGCCGTCCGATGCTGCTGGTGCCCTACGATCCGCCCTATGCCGGCGCGCGCGTCGAAGCCTGCGGCTATGCCAAGGTCAAGGACGTGTTCTCCTACGACTACGACGTCCAGAACGCGCCCGAGACGATCGGCGCCAAGCTGATGGCGCGGGCCGGTTTCGGAGGCCGGGTCAAGGTGCGCACCGCCAACATGAAGATGTTCGACGCCGAGGTGCGGACCCTCGTCGGCATCTTCAACGATGCCTGGAGCGACAATTGGGGCTTCGTGCCCTTCACCCAGGCCGAGATCGACCACGCCTCCAAGGCGTTCGGGCCGGTCATCGTGCCCGAGCTCGCGGTCTTCGTGGAGGTCGACGACGAGGCGGTGGCTTTCATCGTGGCGCTCACCAACCTCAACGAGGCGATCGAGGAGTTCAACGGCAGGCTCGGCCCGATCAACTTGGCGAAGCTGCTGTGGCGGCTGAAGATCGCCGGCGTCGGCAGCACCCGCGTGCCGCTGATGGGCGTGAAGAAGAAGTTCCGCAACCATCCGCTGATGGGGGCGGGGCTCGCCATGATGGCGATCGACCACCTCAGGGCCAACGGCAAGCGACTGGGCAAGACCAGCGCCGAGCTGGGCTGGATCCTCGAGGACAACAAGGCGACCAACAACATCATCCGCTCGGTCGGCGGGGTGCACTACAAGACCCATCGGATCTACGAGAAGGTCTTGTGAACCATCCGACGGCCTTCGCGCCGCTCGCCAACCGCGCCTTCCTCGCCCTCTGGACCGCCAACCTCCTCTCCAACACCGGTGGCTGGATGGCGAGCACGGGTGCGGCCTGGGAAATGACCAGCCTGACCCCGGAGCCGATCTTCGTGGCCCTGCTGGCGGCCGCCAACATGCTGCCGATGTTCCTGTTCTGCTTTCCGGCCGGCGTGCTGGCCGACCGCTTCGACCGGCGGCTCTACATCATCGCCTGCCAGTTCTGGATGATGGGCGTGGCGACGGTGCTTGCCGTCCTGGCCTTCCTCGGCCTGCTCGACCACTGGACCCTGCTCGGCCTCATCTTCTGCATGGGGCTCGGCAACGCCATGAACGCCCCGGCTTGGCACGCCGTGGTGCCCGAAATCGTGTCGGGACCGATGCTGCGGCCGGCCATCGCGCTCAACAGCGCGGGCTTCAATCTCGCCCGCACCGTCGGCCCGGTGGTCGGCCAGATCCTGCTGAGCCTGGTCGGCGTCTTCCTTCTTTTCGCCGTCAACGCCGCCACCTACATCGGCGTCATCTTCGCCATGTCGAGCTGGAAGCGCTCGGCCGAGGCGCGCGCCAGCCAGCGCCGCGAAGGCTTCATCGAGGCTGCCCGCTCGGGCATCGCCTTCGTGCGCAACTCGAGCGAGCTCAAGGCCGTCTTCGCCCGCGGCCTCTGCTTCTTCACCCCCGGCATCGCCATCGGCACGCTGCTGCCGGTGATCGGCCGCTTCGAGCTGGGCCTCGACGAGTTCGCCTTCGGCATCCTCTACGGCGTGTTCGGCGTCGGCGCGGTGGCTGCCGCCATGCTGATGCCGCTGATCAACCGCCTGCTCGGGCCCGATCGTGCCAACATCTGGGCAATGGGCGTGCACGCCGCTGCCACACTGGTCGCCGCACTCGTCATGACGCCCTACGTCGTCGGCGCCTGCGTGGCGCTGTCGGGCGCTTGCTGGATCACCGTCATCGCCAACAACGGCACCTCCGTGCAGATGGTCCTGCCCAACTTCATGCGGGCGCGGGGCATGGCGGTACACCAGATGGTGTTTTTCGGTTCGATGGTCGTGGGCTCGCTCATGTGGGGCAAGATCGCCACGCTGCTCGGCACGCAGGCCGCGCTGATCCTCTCGGCCGCCGCGCTGGTGCCCTTCACCGTGCTCGCTGCGTGGATCCGACTGCCGCGCTCGACGCTGCCGCGCACCTGATGCGTGGCCCCTCATGCTGGGCCGTCGTGTGGTCTTGCCAACACTAGGCACACAAAAATTTGCCAGCGGGGGCAGAATCTTCTTGTAACCGCGTCGATTAGTTGTATCTAGCACTCAGACGCCCAACGCACGTGCCGCTGGCCCATAGTGGTTACGCAACGACGGAAAGTGTTCTTTTTGGCAGCGCCGGCTTCGAGCCGGGTCCGGGAAGGAGCTTCTGATATGTTTGCTTACCGCGCGGGG
>JAEZHS010000222.1 GCA_023436825.1 Pseudomonadota bacterium
GTCCTTGAGTGCGGCCCTGAACGACGCCGCCGACACGCTCGCGGCATCCGAACCGGATGCCGCGGCGCATTGACGAGTCGAGGGTTCACAGCTTCGACAGATCGAGCTGCTGCCGGTCGCCGATCCACATCTTTTCGAGATCGGCTTCCAGCTTGCTCGCGCGGTCGGTATTGCCGCGCGCCTTGTTGAGTTCGGCAAGCCCGTACCACGACCAGCCGTTGGCCGGGGCGCGCTTCAACGCACGCTGGAATTGTTCCTCCGCTTCGTCGAGCCGGCCCGCCTGCATCAACGCGACAGCGAGCGACTGCCGCACTGGGTAGTACCAATAGGGAGGCTCCATGTAGGGCAGCCCGTCCTGCAGCGCAGCCGCCCGCTCGAACTTCTCGACCGCCGCAGCCTTGTCAGCCTGGCGCTGTGCGATGCGGGCTTCGATGACAGTGCGCGCCAAAGCCAGCACGTCCTGCGCCGGGACATTCGAGGCCTTGAGCAACGTGAAATCCGCGCCCTCGAGCGCGGCGATCGCATCCGCCTCCGCTTTGGCAGCAGCAAAATCGCCCTGCGCCACATAGGCAATGCCGCGAGCGTAGTGCCACATGGCCTTGACGTACGGAATGGCGTCGCCGGGATCGGGGAGCGCCAAGACGGTCGGGGACGGGCTGAACAACGCATGGGCGAAGTAGGGCGCGGCCTTGACCGGCTGCACCAGCGCAATGCCGCGTGCGACCTCGTCGGGAATGAGGCCGCGCAGCTTCTCGGCCGCCGCGATGACGGTGGGGCCGTCGCCCGCCATCTGGGCCGACGCCAGCACGAAATGGACGTTGTGCGGGTAGTAGCCGAGGCGATACACGCCCATCGGCGCATTGGTCGCCGCCAGGTATTTCTCGTCCACCTCGCTCGCCGTCTTGTTGTCGGCCAGCGCATCCAGATAGCGCCCGACGCGGTAGTAGATGTGGCTCGGCATGTGCACGAGGTGGCCGGAGCCTGGAATGGCGCCACGGAGCCGGTCCGCAGGCGCCTCGGCGCGCTCCGGCCGATCCGACGCCTCGACGGCGTGGATGTAATAGTGGATTGCACCGGGATGGTTCGGCGCGCGCGCCAGCACGCGTTCGAGAGTCGGTACGATGGCAGCACTCTGCGGGTTTGGCTCCCGGCCGCCGGGTTGCCAGTAATCCCATGGGCTGAGGTCCATCACTGATTCGGCGTAGAGCACCGCGATCTCATTGTCGTCCGGGAATTGCGCCGCGACCTTCTGCATGGCCGAGGCATAAGCGGCATCGAGCGGCGCCCGGTCCGCCTTGGCCTCCTTGGCATAGCGCGTCGAGAGTGCCGCAATCAGCGCCTGCTCCCGCGGGCTGGCGTTGGCGGCGAGCGTGCGCGCCTTCTCGGCTGCCGCGAAGGCCGGCGCGACCGCGTCGTCCTGCATCGGCAGATTGATGTTGGGCCCAAGCACCAACGCTTCGCCCCAGAAGCACATGGCGCAGGCAGGATCGAGCTTCTGCGCCTTGCGGAACGCGCGCTGCGCCTCGCCATGATTGAACGCGTAGGCGAGGCGGAGCCCTTGGTCGAAGTAGGACTGCGCCGCCTCGCTCGCGGTCGTGATCCTGTACGTCACCCCGCCGAGCCCCTCCCACAGCGGAGGATCCGTGTCGGCGAATGTCCCCGTCGGGGAGGCTGCCTGCATTTCCGCTTGCGGCACCTCCGTACGTGCCTGAGCCAAGTACATCATGCCGCGGGGTGCGCCGGCCGACGGCGCGCCATGACAGACGGGGAAGTTGGCGCCGAACTGCCGCTGGGTAGCGGCGATGCCCGTGCTTTCGGTCGGGGCCCTGCCAACGGCGAACGGGGCAAACCAGCCCAGCGCGGCACTTGCAACGAGAAGCGACGGGAAAAGAAAAACTACCCGCATGGTGCCCTCCAGTCTGCTGAGTGGAGCTCAGGCGGAGCGCGACACGGTCAGCGGTACGCGACCGCCCGGCTAGAGAGATTACTCCTGGTGGTCCACCACGGCAATGACGCCAGGCTGCCCGACGACGTGGTGGCGCGACGTGGACGAGGCCATTGTCATCGCGAGCGCCGAGTCCTGCATGTCACTCTTTCGAGGTAAACCTTCAGCGCCACGATCACCGCGCGCGTATGGGATGCGATGGAGCCGCATGCGGTTCCATCTCATCCCATTCCGCTCTATCGCCTCAGGAACGGCGACGCGGCGTTTGCAAAGGAGAAGAAAGGCGGCGCGGGCAAACCAACCCGCGCCGTCAAGGGAGCCACCTCAGGTTGCTTCAAGAGAGGGAGGGTGGCCGGTCGATACTATGAATGTCGGCTATTACATGGACCTTTCAGATGCTACGGGAGGATCATTGTTCTTCTGCCTCCCGCGGTCACCGCTCCCTGCACACGACCATCTGCGGACCGGTCTTCGACGTATCGCGGTCAGGGATTCAATGCGCCTGGGATGAAAAAGAAGGTGAGGCCGAGAACGACATAAGCCGCCAACAGCTGGATACCCTTCAGCCAGTCCGAGCGCCCATCCGCAGCCACCTGGCCGGTGATCAACACCGACAGCAGCACGATCAGGACCAAACCGCCTGGAAAGGCGAGGTCCATGGGCTTCGGACCGATCACCAGGCTGAGCAGCACCAGCACCGGCGCCACGAACAGGGCCACCTGCACGCTCGAGCCGATGGCGATCGACAAGGCAAGATCCATGCGGTTCTTCATTGCCACGGAAACGGCAGTTGCATGTTCAGCCGCATTTCCCAGAAAGGCCACGACGAACACCGCAACGAACGCGCTGCCCAAGTCAAGGTCGTGCGCTGCCTGCTGGATGGAGCCGACCAGCAGTTCGCTCATCAGCGCGATCGCCGCAGTGCTTGCCGCCAGCACCAGGGCGGCGCGCCTGGTGGACCATGGCGTGGCATGATCATCACCGCCTTGCGATCCGCGGAACAACGCCGAATGCGTGCCCAGGCTGAAGGCCAGGAACAGCCCATACACCAGCAGAAGCACGATCGAGATCGAGATGCTGAGCGGCACCAGGCCCGGTCCCGCCCCTTCGCCCAAAGCTACCCGATACGCCGCCGGCAGGATGAGCGTGATGGCCGCCAGCGTCAGCATCGTTGCCTGGGCACGTGCGCCCTGAGGATTGAAGGTCTGTTCGCGATGGCGCAGCCCGCCCGCCATCATCGCCGCCCCGAGCACGAGCAGGATGTTGCCGACGATCGACCCCGCGATCGACGCCTTGACGACGTCGTAGAGGCCGCTGCGCAAGGCCGCCACGGCGATGATCAGTTCGGCGGCGTTGCCGAAGGTGGCATTGAGCAGTCCGCCCACGCCTTCGCCCATGCGCTCCGCAAGCTGCTCGGTGGCACGTCCCAGCCACATCGCCAACGGAAGGATGCCGAGGCCGGAAGCCGCGAAGATCGCGAGATGCTGCTGCGGCATCCAATGCTCGAGTCCGATCGCCAGCGGCACGAAGAGCAGCAGCCAGTTCATGGCGGCGGCTTCATGCCGTTGGCCGCGCAATAAGCGTCGACCGCCGTATCGATGGTCGGGAAGAAGCCGTCGTCGCCGAATCGCTCATAGAGGCCGAACCGCCTGAGCTTGTCCTTCACGGGATCCTTGAGCTCGGCGAAGCAGAACTCCACGCCGGCCTTCTGCAGATTCTCATCCAGCTCCGCCAGCATGTCCGCCGCCGTGACGTCGACGCTGGTAACGGGAGCCGCAGCCACGACCAGGCGGCGCGGCGGCGTCGGTGAAGCCGCGACAGCGGCCCGGACGCATGCCTCGAACTGCTCGGCATTGGCGAAGAAAAGCGGGGCGTCCCAGCGAAACAGCACCAGGCCGGGGATCAGCCGCGCCTCGGGATATCGCTCGATATCGTGCCAGCCCTTGACGTCGCTGGGGCGACCGAGGATTGCCGAGTGCGGCCGCCAGCCATCCCACAGGAACTCGATGACGGCGATGACGACGGCGAGACCGATTCCCGGTACCGCCCCCAGGACCGCAACGCCGACGAGGCACAGGATGGAGAGCCAGAACTCCCAACGCTGGATGCGCCAGATGCGTCGCAGGTCCGCGACCTCGATCAAGCCGATCGCCGAGGCGATGACGACGGCCGCGAGCGCCGGGGTCGGCAGATGCCTCAACAGGTCGGGAGCGGCCACCAGGAGCACCGCCACGCACAGGGCTCCCACCACGCCGGTTACCTGTGTCTTCGCACCGGCGGCCTCGGCCACCGGTGTACGCGAGGAACTGCTGCTGATGGCGAACCCCTGGAACAGGCCGGCCGCAAGATTGGCGGTACCCAGGCCGATCATTTCCTGGTTCGGATCGACTGGGCGGCCGAGCCGCGCCGCATAGGCGCGAGACAGCACACTGGTGTCGGCGAACGACACCAGGGCTACCGCGGCGCCACCGATCAGCACCGGTCCCAGATCGGCCAGGCCGATCCATGGAATGGTGAAGCCCGGCAGGCCTTCAGGCAACGAGCCCAGCACCTTCACGCCCTGGCTCGACAGGTCGAACAGACCCACCACCAGCGTGGCGCCGATGACGGCGATCAGCACGCCCGGCAGGAGCTTGCTGCCTTTCAGCGCCAGCATGACGATGAGCACGCCGGCTCCCACGGCGAACGCCACCCAGTTGATCTCGCCGGCGGCGACCGCGGTCAGGGTCGCCCACAAGTTCCTCAGGGGCCCCTCGGCGTCGATGGAAAAGCCAAAAAGCTTGGGCAGCTGGCTGATCAGAACCGTCAAGGCGATGCCGTTCATGTAGCCGTAGCGAATGGGCTTGGACAGCAGCTCGGTGATGAAGCCGAGCTTCAGCACGCCGGCCAGGATGCAGATCAGGCCCGAAACGATGGCCATGGCCCCCGCCAAGGCCACGGCGCGAGCGGGATCGCCGGCGGACTGCGCCAGCACGACGGCAAGGATGATCGGCGCCAGGGAAGAATCGGGGCCGAGCACCAGGATGCGGCTCGGCCCGAACACGGCGTAGGCCAGGAGCGGAAGAATGGTGGCATAAAGCCCGTACACGCCAGGCAGGCCCGAGGCGACCGCATAGGCGATACCCACGGGCACCAGCATCGTGGTAAGCACGATGCCCGCGACGATGTCATTGCCCAGCCAGGGCAGCCGATACTCTCGCAGCGTCGCCAGGCCGGGCAGCCAGCGCCAGGGGCCTGCCGCGACGCCGGCTGGGTCCTTCGATTGGTCCAGTGAGGAAGATGGATTCACCATCTGAACCTAGGGCATTCCTGATAGCAGCTCAGGACTTGGTGAAGGTCACCGGCACTCGATAGGTCGTACCGCGCGTATAGACGCCGCTCAGACGATTGCCCTGCAGGGTAAGCTCGTAGCGCCCGCCGAGCGCCGCCTCGATCACCAGGGTCGAACCCTTCGCGACGCCATGATTGGTACTCTTCACCGAATCCGGCTTGTCGGCAAACGTCGAGACGAACGACTGCAAGTCGAACTCCATCCTACCCTCGACCCGCCCGTCCGGCTGCACGGCCGTGACGATCAGTCGGGCAGCCCCGATACCCGGCACGTCGCCCTGCCAGTTGCCGACGAAGGCAGCTACCTGCGCCTGAGCCCGCCAGGGCACCAGCAGCGCGAAGCCGCCCACGGTGAACGCTCTGCGCGATTTCATGTCAGCTCTCCCGGCGAGCCTCAATTCCGGCCTCGCCTACGAAACGGTGGAAGCAACGCGTCAGGGCATCGACGTCATGTCGGCCTTGTCCCAGGTCTTGTCGGGATTGAACAACGTGATGTTGGCCGTCGCCGCCGGGGTGTCAGGCCCGAGATCCTTCTCGTAGACGTCGCCGCTCTGGCTGACCATGAAAGTCATGACGCCGGTCTCGCCGTAGTCCACCGGCCAGGCGATCACGGCGAAGCCGCCGATCATGCGATTGTTGATGAGGTAACTGTAGGCGCCGCCCGGTGCGTCCGGTCCCTGGCCGTACAGCATGCGGAAACGGTAGCCGTAGTAGCCTGCGCCCGGCGCGTCACCCGGCTGGGCCTTGGCGACCAGGTCGCCGAGCGGGCTGGGAGGCTCGCCGGGTTGAGTCTCCCAGTACAGGCCGTCCTTCTTGCCGGGCGAGCTCAGCAGCCGGCGCGCATAGGTCGGTACGCCAAACTTCATCGGATCGAGCGAGACGAAGTCGCGCTGTGCGTCGACGATCGCCAGCAAGGTCTGGATGACCGTCAGCTCATTGCGGCCGATCTCGCGGGCGATGATCTCCTTGCGCCCGGCCTCGACATCGAAGCGCCAGCCCTGCGCGTCCTTGACCAGCGGCATCGGGCTGATCCAGCCGGTGGTGCCGGCCTCGACCAGCATCTTGTTGTCGCCGTCCGGGACCAGCTTGTGGCTCGCGTCCCAGGCTTCGAGGAAGCGCTGGCGCACATCGTCGTCGTGGGTCGAATTGCCCGGAATGAGATCGTGCCAGCTGACGCCGAGCATCGCCTGGATCGCCGCATCGTCGTCCTTGCGGATCGCCTCGGTCAGCGCGTTGGCGGCCTCTTCGGCCGTGCCAAAGCGCTTTTGCTTGTCGGTTGCTGTTTGGGGTTGCGCCTGCGCCGGCGGTTTGGCCTGGGGCTGCCCTGGCGTCTGGGCCAGAGCGGTCCCCAGCAGCGCCAACAGCGTCAGAGCGACGAAAGCGCCGAGCCTTGCGAGCCTGATCATCGCCTGCCTCCGCCGCCGCGTCCGCCACCACCTCCGCCGCGTGCACCACCACCGCCGGCTCGCGCCCCGCCACCGCCGCCGCGTGGATGCGACGCCGCTCGATTCTGCTGGGCACGCCCCCGGGCCGCATCGCGATTGACCTGCTGGCCGCGATTGACGCCACTCAGGGCTGATGGACGGTTGCCGCCGCCACCACCGCCGCGGCCGCCCTGTCCGACATTGGGCCGTTGACCGCCCTGTCCGGGACGCTGACCACCTTGCCCGACATTGGGGCGCTGCCCTCCTTGGCCGACATTGGGGCGCTGGCCACCCTGGCCGACGTTGGGCCGCTGCGCGCCTTGAGCTCCGCTTGGCCGCGCCCCGCCCTGGTTGGCGACCTGGCCGCGAAACTGCTGGCGCTGGTCGGCGCCGGGCCGGTTCTGACCAAACTGCTGGCGGGTCGCCTGATCGCGATAGGCGACGCCGCGGCGATGACCGGAATCGTGCTGCCAACGATTGTTGTTGGTGTAGCGATTGCGATCGAAGTTGCGGTCTATGTTGACCGCGCGATTGGTGTTGATGTTGACGTAGCTCGCGCCACGCGCCCAGTTCCAGCCGCCGTAGAGTGCCGCGCCGGCCCCGGCGATGGCGACACCCCACAACAGGCCGCTCGCCAATGCCGCCCCGTAGCCGTAACCTGCCGGCGGCGGATAGTAGACCGGAGGATAGGCAGGCTCGGACCACGCACCGTAGGCCCAGCTCGGATTGTAGGACGGCACATAGACGACGTCGGGGTTGCTCGGCTCGATGACGATGGTGCGGTCGGTGCCGGTGCCCTGCGTGGTCACCGTCTGCTGCGGGCCGCTCGCCAGGTTGCCGGCATCCGCCGCCTTGGCGCGCAGGCGCTGAATCGAATCGGCGACGTCCTGCTCCTGGGAAATCATCGCGTCGCCGAGCTTCTGCGTCCAATCGAGATGATCGTTCAGCTGCATGAGCGCCGACGGGAACGCCACCAGCGACTTCACGCTGACATCCCAGGTCTGGTTCTGCACCGCCGCGACGGCAGCTTCGCCCTTGAGCTGCGGGTTGGCCTTCGACCAGCGCGCTGCCTCGACGATCTCGATGGGATAGCTCGCGGCCATCAACATCTGCGACAGCAGCGAATCAGAATAGAGCGCGATTGGCGCCAGTATCTGATCGAGTTCCTGCGGCGAGAAAGTCTTCTTGTCGGCCTGGGCCCGCGCCGACCGTATGCCAGGCAGCGCCAGCATCAACATGGACATGGCCAACAACGTACGGCGTTTCATGGCCGCTTCCCCCGTTAACATTCCAGTCTAACCCACCGAGTGGGATGCCGCAAAGGCAGGTGTCACCGACGAGGAACCGACGACCGCCTTGCACGACTGCCACCATCAACGCGAGCGGGCGGTTGCTGTGTGAATCAATCCTTTGACAAACTTCAACGACAGGATCGACCATGCCTAACAAGGTGCTCGAACAGTAAGGGGAACTTTTCCATGCGGAAGCTCGCAGTCCTTGTGGCGCTAACGGGCATCGTGACCGGGTGCGAGAACATGACCACCAGCCAAAAGGGCGCCGTTACGGGCGCCGCTCTCGGCTCAGGCATCGGCATGGTGGCGGGGGGCAGCTTCGGCCAAGTCGTCGGAGCCGGCCTGATCGGCGGGGCGGCCGGATATATCACCGGCAGCGCTATTCAGAACAACAGGTAAGGGACGGTTGACCATGCGTGCTCGGCTTGCTCTCGCTCTTTCGATCGTGGCGGCGTTCACGACGTCGGCCCAGGCCCAGGCGCCTGCTCTCCAGTTCGCGCAGGCGGCTTACGTCACCTGTCGCGAAGCCCATGCGATGACGCCCGAGTCCCGTCGCAGCCTTGCGATGTTTCTGGCCGAGTATTCCGCGCGCCGTTACGGAGTCGCGATTCCGGACGACACGCGCGGAGCGCAGGTCGCCTTCCTCGTGCGCGGCGGATGCACACTCGTGCCGGATGCTTATCTGTACGCGGTCATCGACAAGGCGGTATTGGCAGAACGGTCGAACCTGCCAAAGCGCTGACAAAGCGGCCGCCGCCAAGAACCAATGAAGCCGGCAGCCGCCTGATTGACGGCGCGGCCGTTCCGACAATGCTGCTCGCCGACCCGCCGCGCCTTCTGGTACGTACCTTCCGATCGCCGAGCACTTCGAGCCTGCACAGCGGAAGGAAGAGATGAGCGCGCTCCTCAACGATGTCGACCTAGTCGATCGCATTCTTGCGCATGTCGACGGCAAGTCGACGGACAAGGGCACCTCGGTATGGCGCGAGCCGACCGCGAACTATACCTGCCCCGAGCGCTTCGCGGCCGAGCTGGAAGTGCTGCGCCGCGTGCCGATGGCCTTCTGCCCCTCCGCGGCCTTGCCCGAACCCGGCTCGTACATCGCGCGCACGACCGTCGGCACGCCGCTCCTGGTGGTGCGGGGAACGGATGGCGCCGTTCGCGGCTTTCGCAACGCGTGCCGTCACCGCGGCATGAAGCTCGTGGAGGATGAGGGCTGCAAGCGGGCCTTCGCCTGCCCCTATCATGCCTGGACCTACGGCCTCGATGGCTCGCTGCGCCACATTCCCGGCGAGGAGGGCTTCCCCGGCCTGGACAGGAAGGAGCACGGGCTCGTGCCGGTGACGGTGCACGAGAAGGGCGGCCTCGTCTTCGTGACTCAGGACACGCCGCTCTCCGATGGCGCCTTACCCGACGTGCCGGACGGCCTCCTGCCCTCCGACTGGATCCTCTTCAACAAGATCGAGTTCGACGACAAAGCCAACTGGAAGCTTATCGGCGAGACGTCGATGGAGGGCTATCACATCAAGCCTCTCCACAGTCAGTCCTTCTATCCCTACGGCTACGACAACCTCAACGTGGTGGAGCTGCACGGCCGCAACTCGCGCATCGTCTTTCCGTTCCGCCGCATCGAGAAGCTGCGCCAGATGCCGCGCGAGGAGTGGAACGTGCAGGGGCGCCTCACCGACGTGCATCAGCTCTTCCCCAACACCCATGTCAGCTTCCTCTCCAGCCACGCGATGCTCATCATCCTGGAACCGGTGGCGCCGTCGGAAACGCACTGGGTGATCTACCAGCTCGCGCCGCGGCTGAAGAACGGCAAGCCGCTCGACATCGCCGAGGCCCGGCGCGATGCCAATTTCGTGCAGGACGCCGGCCTGACCGAGGACCGGCAGGCGGCCTGCGCCATCCAGGCTGGCCTCGCCTCGCGCGCCAACAGCCATTTCACCTTCGGCCACTACGAACAGGCGATCGGCCATTTCCATCGTCACCTGACGGAGCATGTCGAGAAGCTGAAGGCTGAGCGCCGGGGCGCGGGATGATCGGCATGGACGTCGGGCAAGATGCCCCGGTAGGATGGATGGACGCTTAGGGGCGGCATTCCGAGCGGCATCTGCAGCCGAAACGCCCGCTTGAGAGGGGTCGTGTTGGAGAACTTCCTAAAAAGTTCCGGCCGTCGCGTCGCCCGTCCCAGCCGCCTTCCCCTCCTGGCCGCAGCATTCGTCCTTCTCGTCTGCGGCGCTATCGTCCTGCAAAGCGCACTCGGCGTATGGGCGGCGCGTACGGCGGCGTTGAAGAATGCCGAGGTCGACGAGGCCAATCTGGCGCGATCCCTCCTCCAGCACGCCGAGGACACCTTCGAACTGGCCGACAGCCTGGTGCTGGGTGTCGTCAACCGACTGGAGGCGGACGGGACCGGTCCTGACTCCATCGCGCGGCTGCAAACCGCCATCGATGTCCGCAAGCCGACCATGGGACGCGTCCGTGGCCTGTTCGTGTACGACGACGAGGGCCGCTGGCTGGCGTCGTCGGAGAAGGTCGAAAACATGGCCTCGCTGAACAACAGCGACCGCGAATACTTCAAAGTGCATCGCGCCTTCCCCAGCCGCAGCCTCCTCATCGGCAATCCGATCAGGAGCCGGTCTGGCGGCCAATGGATCGTGACCGCGACGCGGCGCTTCAACAATCCGGACGGCTCGTTCGGTGGCGTCGTCCTGGCATCGATCGATTCGTCCTACTTCGCGCAGTTCTATCGGCAGTTCAACGTCGGCCCGAGCGGCAGCGTATCGCTGCTGACAATCGGCGGCATCGTGCTGGCCCGTGGCCTCGACAACGATAGCACCGTCGGCGCCGACATATCGACCAGTCCGTTCATCAAGGAGCTCAATTCCCGACCGCCCGCGAGCACATTCTACTTCAAGTCGCCCTTCGATGGACTGTGGCGCCTGGGCTACTACAAAGTGAGCGACCGGTATCCGATCCTCATCGCCGTGACGGAACCGAAGGACGAGGTGCTTGCGGAGTGGCGGAGCGACGCGACGTTGCGCATTGCCCTGGTCGGCGGCCTCACCCTCCTGATCGCCGCGATCGGCATCTATCTGGTGCGGGCGATATCCCAGCGCCAGCGGATGGCGATGGCCCTGATGGCAAAGGAGGCGGACTTCCGGCTGCTCGCCGAGGAGTCGAGCGACATGGTGATGCGCATCGGCCTCGATGAGAACATCTCCTATATATCTCCCTCGTGCTCGCGCATCCTCGGGTGGGACGTCAGCCAGCTCACCGGCACGTCGGCCCTGGCCGGCATCCACGACGACGACCTGCCGCGCGTCAGGCAGGTCGTTGCCGGCCTGAAACAAGGGGCAATCGAGGAGACCAAGATCATCTACCGGAACCGCAACCGGCAAGGTCAGTGGATCTGGCTGGAGACGACGCTGCACGCGACCCGCAGCGTCGACACCGGCGATGTCGACGGCGTCGTTGCCATGTCTCGCGACATGACCGAGCACAAGGATCTCGAGAAGAAGCTTGCGGATCTCGCCACCCTGGACGGGCTGACGGGCCTCGCCAACCGGCGCCACTTCGACGAGAGACTGCCGCAGGAATGGGCGCGGGCCAGGCGCGGCGGCACCGCCCTATCGCTGCTGATGGTGGATGTCGACCACTTCAAGAAGCTCAACGACCAGCACGGACATCAGGCGGGAGATATGTGCCTGCAATCGATGGCCAGGGTTCTCGCACAGGAAGTCCGACGACCCGCCGATCTCGTTGCCCGATATGGCGGGGAGGAGTTCGCCGTGCTGCTGCCGGAGACGGACGAAGCCGGCTGCGAGGTCATCGGCGAGCGCATCCGCCAGGCCCTTCAAGACCTGGCGTTGCCGCACCCGCACAATCCGCCGTCCCGATGCGTCACCGTCAGCATAGGTGGGGCGACCGGCTGGCCGGGTTCCGAACGGTCCGGCGATCAGGCGTCGCTCGTCGCGGCCGCCGACCGCGCGCTCTATGCCGCCAAGAACGGCGGCCGCAACCGCGTGGTCATGTCGGGTCAGGTCGTTGCATGGCGAGGCGCCGAAAGCGCCTGAGGGCCTATGCGCTGAACCGCTGACAATGCAACGGATCTGCAGCGATGCGAACCTGATCGCTGCCCTTTTCCTCCATTGCGGTTCGTCGCTATTGTGGCCTCCGGGAAGAGTGGGCTACGTGGTCACTGATGGCGAATTTGGCAGAGGTTCTGGCGACGGCACTCGACGCCGTCGAGTACGGTATCGTCCTCCTGGACAAGGATCTTCGGGCGACGTTCATCAACCGGACCTATTATCGAATGCTGGCGCTGAAGCCGCCGCCGGCCGGTTCGTTGTACGGCTTCACGGACCTGGTCGAGCACGCGCGCCGCAACGGGGTCGAATACCTCGGGGAAGGCGCCAGCCAGGACAATGCCGAGGCGCGCATCGCCATGATCCGTGCCGGCGGGCACCCGCCGATGGAGTTGCGCTTCGGTGACGGACGGGTCCTGAAGACCGAATGTGTCGCCCTGCCCGACGGCAGCCGCATGATGACGTTCGCCGACATATCCGAGCTGGTCAACGCGGCCGAGAAGCTGCGGATCCTGGCCACCACCGACGACCTGACACAACTGCCAAACCGTCGGCACTTCCTGGCAGCCCTCGAGGAGGAGTTCGGCCGTGCGCATCGCAGCGATTCGACCTTCTCGGTGGTGATGGTCGATGCCGACCACTTCAAGATGATCAATGACCGGCATGGCCACTTCGGCGGAGACGAGGTGCTGCGGGCGCTCGCCGACCGGTGCCGGGATGTCGTCCGCCGCCCCGACATATTGGGCCGGGTCGGCGGCGAGGAATTCGCCGCCGCCCTGGTTGCCAGCGACATGCCCGACGCCTTCACGACCGCCGAGCACCTGCGCCGGCACGTGGCGGCCGAGCCGTTCGAGGTTGCCGGCGAGAAAGTCAGGATGACGGTGAGTGTCGGGGTGGCGGCGCGGCGCGCCAGGGACACCACCTCGGGCGAACTGCTCCGCATGGCCGACAGGGCGCTCTATGCCGCCAAGGCAAACGGGCGCAACTGCGTCACGGCAGACCCGGTCCGATAGCTGCTCTAAACTCAGCTGTCATCGATGGCGCGTGCGGGAAGGACCGATGGCGGTCGACGTCAAAACGCTCTACCTCCTCAATTTCGTCCTGGCATTCGTCATGGCGGCGATCGCCTATTTCTCCTGGTTCCATCATCGCAACATCGTCGGTCTGCGCGGATGGGCCCTCGGCCTGGCGCTGGGCGCGATCGGCTCGCTCGAGCTCAGCCTGAGGACGCGGGGCTCCCCTCCCCTGCTCGTGATCACGGCGAACACCTTCGTCATTGCCGGTTATGCGACCGTCTGGATGACGATTCGCCGCTTCAACCGCGGCACCGTGGACGTCGCCTATGCGCTCGTCCCCACAGGGATATTCCTCGTCGCCTTCACTGTTGTCGTGCTGATCGGTACCGATGTGCACATCCGCGTCGCCCTGAGCTCGATCGGCATCGGCGTGCTGTCGTTGCTCGCCGGCTGGGAGGTCTTGCGCGACCGCGTCCGTGAACCGCTGACCAGCCGAACACCGACGGCGAGCGCCTTCCTTCTGATGGCGGGCGCCATGGCCGTCCGCACGGTGTCGTCACTGCTGAGCGATGCACCGGCGGACGATACGCCTTTCTACGATCCGACCCAGGGCTACAGCCTGTTCGTCAACACCATCTGCATCGTGGCGCTGACGCTCGGGCTGCTGCTGATGGGCAACGAGCGCCTGAGGAATCACTACGAGAGGCTTGCGACCACCGACGAGCTGACGGGCCTGCCAAACCGCCGCCACTTCCTCGAAGAGGGCGAGCGCCTTGCGGCACGCGCGATCGGGACGAAGTCGGCAGCATGCGTGCTGATGATCGACCTCGATCATTTCTCGGAAGTGAACAGGAAATTCGGCCACGCTGGCGGCGACCGGGCGCTCATCGCTTTCGCCGCATCCGCGCGGCAGGCGCTGCGGACCACGGATCTCGTCGCACGCTACGGCGGCGAGGAGTTCTGCGCGCTGTTGCCGGGCGCCGACGAGGCTGAAGGACGGCGCGTCGCCGAGCGGCTGCGCTCCGGCATCGCCGCAACATCGATCGACCTCGATGGCCGGCCCCTTCGGATCACCGCAAGCATTGGCTTTTCCCCCCTCGGCGACGATCTGCGAGGGGCGATGCGCCGCGCCGACGTCGCGCTCTATCGCGCCAAGGCTCTGGGGCGCAACCGGGTGTGCACAGCGTCGGACGAAGCATCCGACGCCGCAGCGAGCTGAAGCGGTCCGTCAGAAGGGCGGTGCCGGACGATACCGCCCGACCCGCGCCATCGCATCGATCCAGGGGACGACCTGCGTGGCAGGCATCGGCCGGGAGATCAGAAAGCCTTGACCAAAGTTGCATCCCAGTCGCTCGAGGAAATCCCACTGCTCCTGGGTTTCGATGCCCTCGCCCGTCACACTGAACTTCTCGCGGGCGGCGAGCGCCACCAGCATCTCGACAGTGTGCTGGGCTTCCGGTCCACCTCCCAACCCTGCGACCACACCCCGATCGATCTTCAGATCGGTGAACGGATAGTATCGCAGCCGATCGAGATTGGAGAAGCCGACGCCATAATCGTCCATGGAAATCGCCACCCCTGCCTCACGCAGCCTCGTGAGAACGGCGCGGGCGACAGGAGGATTGGGGGCCTTTTCGGTCTCCGTCAGCTCGAGGGTGAGGCATCGCGGGTCACAGTCTTTCGCTCGCAGCACGGCAAGAATCTCGTCGGCCGTGTTCGGCGATGACAGAACGAGAGTAGAGACGTTGACGGAAACCGAGAGCAGGGTTCCGGCCTTCCGCCATTCGACGTGCTGGTCGAGCGACTTTTCCAGGACCGTCCAGGTCATCGGCACGATGGCGCCGGACCGCTCTGCCAGGCTGATGAACCGCTCGGGCCTGATCAGGCCAAATTGGGGATGTTGCCAACGCACGAGAGCTTCGACGTGGCCGATCGTGCGCTGCCGCAGCGCCACGATGGGCTGGTAGTGAACGACCACCTCGTTCGACGGTATGGCGTCGAGCTGACGGGCCGTGAGGCCAGCGTCGGAAGCATCGCTTTGCCTGGCGCCGAGGCGACCCAAAAGCGTGACAAGGACCGAAGAGGACAACGGCCTCGGCACGCTGCCGACCACGTCGACTCCGGAGCGTACGGCGTGGCGGCGAATAGCCTCGAGCGCCACATCGTCCCCTGCGCCGACCAGAATGGTGCGTGGCCGGCGGCCTTTGCCGAAAATGTCGAATATCCGCCGGCATTGCTCGACGCCCAGGCCGACGTCCAGGAGAAGCCAGTCGAAATCATGAGCCCGCAGAAAGTCGGGCAGCTCACTCGCCGAGCCGATGACCTGAACGGAGAAGTTCAGTCCGATTGCTCTCTCGGCCAGCTCGGCTCTGAATTCGTCATCCCCGCTCGCCACGAGGGAGCGGAACCTGTTCGCCATCAGCGGGGCCTGTTCGGAATCGGCCAAGCACATCCTCGAGGCCAGTCAGGGCAACCTATCGGAGGTCGCCGGCAATGTCATGATCTATTCGGTGTTGCAGCGGCGGCGCGAGGTAGACAACTCCATTCTCGTCCATTGCGAGCATTCGGACGGCGATCTCAACGCTTCGCCGCCGCCGTTTCCCGAGCCGCCAGATTGGACAGGAGCTTGAGACTGGCCGAGTAGTAGTCGTCGTGATCGTCGAGCTGGGCGAGCGGCGGCGGCCCGGCCATGCCACTCGCGACGAACTGGGTGACCGCCGCGACCGCACTGTAGCCGCCGCTCGACGGAAAGGGCGCCACCGAGCCGTCCACGAGATTGATCCAGGCCGGCGGCCGTCCGGCGAATTTCGGCGTGCGCCAGGCCGCAAGAAAGCGACCAAGACGGGCCTTGTCGCTGTGCCACGCAAGGTACAGCGGGATGCGGATGGCATCGAAGCCGAAGTACGGCGGCCAGCCGTCGGCGATCCGGAATTCCTGGTTGCCGTACAGCAACCAGTCCGGCGGCAGCCGATGGACGCCGAACGCCGCATTGTCGAGAAGCCAGAGCCCGTCGGTCTCGAGCCGCCGCCACCGCCCCTGCTCGCCGGGCTGTTCGGCAAACTCGTGGATCGCCGGCCACACATAGTAGGACAGGTTGACGACGCGCCGGTTGCCGCGAACGAAGCCCTGGAGTCCCGGCAGCAGGACGACACGGCCGCCCGGGACGTCGTTGGCGAGCTTGTCGAGGATCGCCGCCTGAATCCGCCGCGCCGGTTCCACCCAGCGCGGCTCGTTCCACCGGCGTGCGGCCCGCATCAACGCCCAGGCGATCAACAGGTCGCCATCCGCGGCATTGTTCTTGTCGGGTACGGGGTCCGCGGTCTTGGGCGACCACTTCCAGGAAAACAGGCCGTCGCTCCGCTGCAGCGATGCGGACGTCCATTCCCACAGCTTGCCGAAGGTCTCCCGGTCGTCGTTGCTCTGGGCAAACAGCAACCCCCACCCCTGGCTTTCGGAGTGGCTGACGTCGTCGTTGCCGGTGTCGATCACCCGCGTGCCGCCGACGATGAACCGCCGCTTGAACGTGTCCCAGTTCTGATCGGCCGCAGCGGCCACAGGGCAGAGGGCCAAGGTCGCAGCGCCGCCACACGCCCTCAGGAACGCCCGTCGAGACTCGCCGGCACCGTGCGCCTGTTGCGGGATCACTGCTACGAACCGGTTCGCTCGTACCGGAAAACCAGCGGCGGATAGGCACCGTTGCCGCGTTCCACCAGTCGCATGGCGAGGCCTGATCGCGCCGCCTGCTGGGTCAACCAGCCTTCCAGAAGCGCTTCGAGAACCGCTGCGAATGCGGTCTGCGCCTCCGTGCCTTCGAAGAAAGGATAGCCGACGACGACGAACTCGAGCGCCCTTTCGGCCTCATAGATGTCGACCTGGCCCCAGTCGAGGGCCTGAAGGCCGGCATTCATCGCCGCCTTCAGGTCGTCGAGCGACTGGCAGGCCGGTATGTTCCTGTCCTTGGCGATGGCCGCGCCGACGCCGGCGAGGATCTGCAGCGCCTGCTCGTCGCCGGCCACTCGAGAAAGCGTCGGCGCCAGAGCTTCCATGAATGTTCGCCATTGCGGCGGGCACGAACGCCTCGCCGCGACAACGAGCGTCGTCCCATCGAGTGCATTGTTCCCCGGACGAACAGCCATCAAAAATCCGATCTGGGCCGAAGACTAGTTAATCGCGCTACGCAGGAACAGCAGAATAGTTCCCTGATCGTACTGGTAGGAATTGTCGAAGTTGGCCTTGGCCCCGATCGCCGTGCGATCGGTCATGGCATACTCGAAGCCCAACCTCAGCGCGAAAGCAATTCCCGTGTTCGACGTCGAGGGATAGACCGGCGGCAGCGTACCGTTGGTCGTGGCCAGGTTATTGGCGGCGTTCTGCAGGTACCAGTTGTTGGGGAAGTACGGCGATGCATCCTGCTGGATGGTCTGAACGCCGATGGCTCCGCCAGCGTTGTACTTGAACCGTCCCGAGGTCTCGGTCCAGTCGATCGGGAAGGTCAGGCTGTAGAAGCTCTGCGGGCTGAAGTAGCCGCCCTGGCCGACCGTGTAGAAACTGAGGTTCTGGTTGTATGACAGGTAGGTTCCGTTGATCCCGAGCTTGAGCTCCGAGCTCTCATCCTTGTAAGGGCGGAAATAGGCGCCGGTGGTGAACTCGTAGGACTGGTTGGGCGCGACGTTCCAGCCCATGTAGTTGCCGTAGGCGAACTTGGCGTAGATGCCGAGCGAGCTGTCGTCGTAGCTCGCGATCACCTCGCCGCCGTTGCGCGTCACGGCACCCCACGTCCCGCCGCTGACCGGATCGGTGACGCCGGCGTAGGACAGCAACGAATCAGTGACCGGGCGACGGGACGCCTCGAGCTTGAGGTTCATCGTATCGCCGAGCTGCTGGTTCCAGGAAACCCCGCCCACGATGTTGGCGATCGGGAAGCCGATCGGGGTGCTGCCGACGTCGGCGCTGAACGGTCCCCAATCGAAGGCCAGGCCGAAGCCGACGCCGGCCGCCCGCAACGAACCCGGCGCCCGCACATTCGTCGCCGCGAGGAGCGCGTTCGAGCCGAAGCGCGACAGCGTCCCGGAATCGGTAGCCATCGCTCCGGCGTCGAGCGCCACCGGCATGACCAGAGGCGAGAGGGAAGCATTGCCGATCGGAAAACGCGCCTTCAGCGGCACATTGAACTCGTTCAGGCGGCCGAAACCCGATTCGCCGGACCGGCCGCGGAAGCCCACGCCGGCCTCGAGGACCGTTGCCGTGTCCTTCTTCAGCGACGTCAACTCGCGGTCGATCTCGCGACTGAGCGGATCGTTGCCGGCCGGTGACGTCGAGGGCGCGCCGGGCGTCGACGGCAACGGCGGCGGCGTCATGGCCGTCGCGGATCCTGCGCCGAGCGCGCTGCCCGCGCTGCTGGTCCCGCCGCCCGGCCGGCGGAGAGGCACGAGCGGATTGCCGCCCAACGGAGCCGACACCCGCGGCGCCTGCGCCGTGAGCACGACCGGCGTCACGACCGACGAGCGATCCAGCGACATGATCTCCGTGCGGCGCCGCGCGCCGTCCGTGTTCGTGACCACTCCTTTCACGGCCGCGACGCGCCGCTCGAAATCGGCCATCAGCTCGGCCTCGTCGCGCTGGACATCGGCGCCCCGTCGATCGGGCGGCAGCGGGATATCCGTCGATGGCGCACGCCCTGACGGCTCGACCGAAGCCCGCTGGACGGGCGGCTCCGCGCCTTCCTGCGAGGCTGGCACCAGCTCGCTCTGACGCATGCCGCGATTGAGCTGCTGGGCGGTCTCGAGCGCGCGCCGCGCGCCGGCATTGTCGCCGCGCGCCCGCAGCAGACGTGCCTGCACGATGTACAGGCGCGGGTTCTGCGGCTGCAGCCGCAGTGCCTCGGCCAGCCAGACCTCGGCGCGCTCATAACGCTTCAGGTCGATGGCGATATTGACTGCTTCCTGCAGCGTGTCGGCATCCGCCGGCGACGACACCATGATGCCGTCGAGGACCTGGATCGCCTCCTCGTTGAATTTCGAATCCTTGTATACGCGAGCGAGCGCCAGGCGCGCCGCGACGCTGGGCGATGGGCCGCTGATATAGGGCACCAGAACGTCGTAGGCGGCGGTCAGGTCGTGCTGGGTCCGCAGGCGGTCGGATTGGCGGATCGCCATCGACTCCTGAAGGTTGCCGACATCGTGCGCGCCGGTACCGCGCGACATGCGCGCGAGCAACGTGTTGGCTTCGCCGTCCTGTCCGGCCTCGAGCGAGGCATAGAACATCAGCCGCAGCGTCTCGGGATTGAGGTCATTGCGGGCCGAGAGGCGGCGCACGACCGCCATGGCCTGGGTGCGGTCGCCGGCCTTGACGAGCGCCAGCGCCGCGTTGGCCTGCTGTGCCGTCGTGGCTTGCGGCGAATTGGCCCGCTGAGCCAGGGTTGCGCGTGCCGTCGCATCGCCCGCCTTGGCCGAGGCGACGAGCTGGTCCAGCTCGCCGGCGCTGCTGAGGCTGCTGCGCAGCGCGTTCATGCGCGCCGAGCGCTGATTGGCGGGTATCCGGTCGAGCAATGCGACGGCCTCGCCGGTTCGTTGCTGTTCGGAGTAGTAGACCGCCGCGGCGTAGATGCTTTCCGGCCGGCCGCTGGCGACGAGCTCGTCGATCAGCGGTTGCGCCTCGGCGATCCGGCCGGTGCGCGCCAGGAACTTCGCAAGGTCGTAACGGATCCACGGGCTCGATGGATCCATCCGCATCGCCTCGCGGTAGAGCTGCTCCGCGCGCTCGGGCGAAGACTTCTCGAGTCCGGCAGCCTGCACGCGCAGGCGCTGCGCCGCCTCCTGCGCACCGTCGCTCTGGATGCGATTGCGCGTGGTGTTGTCGAGGTTGGCGAGCAGCGGCTCATTGCGCGTGTCACGCCCCTGGGCCGCAAGCACCTGGTAGAGACCGGCCTGGGCCTCCTTGTTGGCAGGATCCCGCGTGAGCGCGTCGCGATAGTAGCCTTCGGCCTCGCGCTGCCTGCCCTGGCGGCGCAGCAGGTCGCCCATCAAGGCCTGTGCCGCGCCGCGTTCCTTCGGCGTGGCCGTGTGGTCGGCCAACGGTCGGATAATCCTCTCGGCCTGACCGATATCGCCGCGATCGCGCAGGGCGACGGCCTCGCGGTAGGACATCCAGAAGTTGGCCGATTCGAGAGCCTGCGCCCATTCGGCCTGCCGGCTGGGCGCCAGCTTGATGGCCTTGGAGAGCTGGTCGCGCGCGTCGGCGAAGCGCTCCTGACGCAGGCGAACGATGCCGATGCCGGCGATGGCGTCGGCGTTATTGGGATCTGCTTGCAGGACGCCTTCGAAGCGCGCGATCGCCTGGTCGTTGAACCCCTGATCGGACAATCGATAGGCTTCGTTGATCGCGGCGCCGACCGGGTCCTGCCGCACCGGCCGCTGTGAGTCGGCCAGCCTGTCACGCACCAGCGTGTCGCCCGGAAAACGCTTCAGGTAGGACTCGAAGAACGGCTTGTCCGGCGGGCCGACGGTCAGCCACAGCATGCCCTGGCGCATCGCCTCGAATGCCGCCTGGCCGACAGCGGGATCGCTCGCCAGCTCGGCGAGCAGCGCGATCCCTTCGCGACGCGTCTGCTCGTTGTAGGTCAGCACGCGCGCATAGGCGAACTTGGTCCGCGACGTGGCGTAGCTGCGCTCGGCCAGCGCCTTGAGGCGGATCCTGGCTTCGTCCCAGCCGGCTCCGGTGCCGGCCAGGGTCTCGTAGAACTCGACGGCGAGATCGAAGGGCGGCGGACCGCCACGAAAGGCCCGCCGGTACGCGGCGATGGCGCGATCGTAAGCTCCGGCCGCAGCGAGACGACGGGCCTCCGCCAGGCTCGCGTCGTCGGTCAGTCCCACCGCCATCGCCCGTTCCAGTTCGGCGGCGCGCGTGTCGGACGGATCGATCTGCTTCAGCCGGGTGATCGTCGCCCGTACCTGGTCGAAGTGCTGGTTCTGCAGCTCGATGGAGCCGAGCTGGAACAGAGCCTCGGTATTATCGGGCTGACTCTCGAGGATCTTGCGCAGCGATTGCGCAGCGAGATCGAGCCGATTGCGCTCGCGCCACATCGCGGCCTGCTCGAACAGCAGGCCGTATACGGAAGATGCCGGGTCGGAAGTTGGTGTCGCAGATGCTTGAAGAGGGGCTGACAAAGCGACGATGGCGCCGGCAACCACGCTGGAGATAGCCCCGCCTGGGTACGAGCGCGCCGTCTTCGTCATCTCACCCCAAACCCGAATCACACTACTGTCGCCCGCTCGCGACCGGGCCAACGAGGAGCCGATGAGCCCTATTGGCCGCAAACCGCTCGATGGCTGCCGCAAAGACGAATATAACACAAATAACGAAAATAAATGTAGCAAGTCCAAAAGACGCCGTAAGCCACTGGATTCGCCACCAAATCGGCAATCCTCCGACGAATTTTACGCGGCCGGACGTGTAAAATTCCCCCTTCCCCTCACTGAAATAATAGAAGTCGCCCTGAACATTGGAATTGGGATCCAGGGCGACGAGCCGCTTGCTGAGCTCGACCAGGGGCGCGGGCTGAGTGCCGCCCACCATGACCACAAGACGGTTGTCGTTGAGAGGCGACCAGAAGCTCGACAGATAGGCGAACGGCTTGCCAAGGGTCGCCCGGGCGAGCTCGATCGCCGCGCCGCGATAGTACGGCGCGCGCGGGTCATCAGGCTGGAGCAGTCGCTGCAGGAAAGTGAGTCCAGGCGCCGCGGCAACGCTGGTGCTGGTGACGCGGACCGAGTTGTTCCCCGCCCATTCCTTCAGGAGAGGCTGCGAGGAGTCGAGGCCGATGACGATGAGGTTTCGATCCGCCACGTCGGCGACATTCGCGGCATCTACGACCCGGTAGCGCGTCGCGGCGATGCCCGTGGCCTCCGCCATCATGGCAAGAAGGTTCAGGAACACCTGCGCTTCCTCGGCGGACGGTTTTTCAGGCACGACGAATGCCGTGTCGGAAAGGTCGGCATACTTCGTGAACGGGAAGCCGGCATTGGCGAAGAAAGCGAGATTCGGAAAGGCCGCGAAATGGGCGACGCGCGTGAGATCGATCGTCGACTCCGGATCGATGCCGGTGCGATCGCTCCACTCCAGGGAATCGCAATCGGAATCCTGTTTCGCCTTGAGCTCGAACCTGAAATCGAGCTGGTTGGCGCTCGAGAGCTGATACCCGGGCAGCAGAACCTGGCTGACGCGCTCATCGGCGCGCGACGGGAACAGCCATTCCTTCAGGCGCGACAGCACCTTCAGCTTGGGCTCGAGCGGCACCTCGCCGACGGTCTTGCGGTTGAGGTCGACGATGACGCGGGATTCGCCGACATCGATCCAGGTGTCGTCGGCGCGATGGATGCGCAGGTACATCGTTCCGCCGGAAAGCGCTCCGAAGAAGAGGTCGGGCGCGGTACGAAATGACACTCGCGGCGAATCGACGATGCGACGGCCGTTCAGCGACGCCGGCCCGACAAGATCGCCCAGCCGCACCGGCCGGCTGTTGGGGATCCACTTCGGCGAATCGTAGGCCTTGCGCTGCGGCGGCAGAGGCTCGTGCGCGATCGACCAGCCCCCGGTCAGCCGCGCCGACGCCGACGCCAGGGTGGCTGCGGCTGCCTGCAGTTCCTCCTTGTTGGCGCCGATGACGAGCAGAAGCTTGCTGTCGACCTGGGAGGGATTGGTCACCACCGCCACGCGCGGCCCCTGGCCTGGAACAGCGGCGACGCCCGGCGGATAGTTGTCGCCCAACACCAGGGCGACGGCATTGCCGGCGGGCAGGCCGGTGTACTGCACCGGGAACGTGGCACTCCTGTTCGGCGCGATGGTACCGAACCAGGCGGCAGCCATGCCGGCGGCCTGCAGCACCCCCGGTTCCGGATCGGGCGGCAGTACGAACGGCAGGACCAGTGGCAGCGGATCCTTGGGGTCGGCAAACGGACGCGGCAGAAAGGCCAAATCGTCGGACAACGGCAGCCGCGTCGCGCCGAGATAGATGAAGGTTGCGGGCTCGACGTTCACCCAGATGTTCCTGTCGCGCACAAGCTTGCAGGCGTTGGCCCCGCTGCCCTTGAGGGCAAAACGGAAATGCAGGCGATTGTCGGTGGCGAGGAGCGCCGGGCTGAACGTGAACTCGGCGCGCGACTTCGGGCCCCTCGCCTTTCCCAGCGCGACCGAGCCAATCGGTTCGTTGTTGAGGAACACCTGGAGCTCGCCGTCGTCGCGCGCGACCGCGTTCGAGTAGCTGAACATCAGGCTGATGCGCGAGCTGACGAAGGCATCGTCCTGCCGCGCCGAGAAGGTGACGCCTGCCTCGGCGGCCGCTCCCTCGAGATGAATGCCGTCGGGCCGGCCCATGTCCGTCAGGCGAATGAGCTGGCTGCGGCCTTCGGCAACGGCACCGTACATCGGATAGGTCGGAAACGAAGGCTGAGACGACGGCACCGCCGGCACGTCCGGCCGGCCGGGCGCGGGCGGCGTAGCAGGCGCTGCCGGCGGCACGGGTGAGGTCTGAACGGTCACCGGCGGCGCAGCAGACGCCGACGGTTGCGGACGCTGAGCACCGCTGGGAACGGGAGCGGCCGCCGCGGGAGGCGACGGCTGCGCAGCACTCGATGCGGGAGGGGGCGCCGCCGGGGGAACAGTCGGCGGCACGATAGGCGTCGCGACGTCCGCAGGCGGCAACGGCGTCGTCGTCGGCAGCGGAGGTTGAGGCGCCGACTGTCGCTGGCCCTGCGCATCGGGCGGCGGGATGATCGCGACCCCCGAAGGGATCGGCGGCAAGGTCGACGGCAACCCGACCGAGGGCGGCGGCGGGCCCTGGGTGGCCGGCGACTGCGGACCAGTCGAGAATTGACTCGGCAGCGAGCCGCTGCCCGGCGTCTGGGTCTGTTGCGCTACAGCCGGCCCGACCACCCCGAGAAGAACGGCCAACGCGATGCGCCAGGCCGCGGCACGCTTCACGTCGTCCTCGGCGGTGCCGGGACCGGGGCCTGAACGGCAGGCCGGCGCAAGCTGCGCCGGGCCACGGTCATCAGGCTGCGAATGGCGCCCGACAGGTCGACCAGGGACTTACCGACCGTATCCGCCGGACGGTCGTCCCAGTTCAGCCAGGCGTCGGCACGCCCGAACACCGCACTCACGATGGTGCGTTCCTCATCGAGCGACGTGGGCCTGAACTCCACGCGCACCTCGCGATTGTTCACTGCGACGACGCGGGCGGGAACGCTGGCATCGCCCTCGATCTGCTCGAAGTTGAGAATGACCTCTTCGTTCGCCGTGACGTCGCCTGCGGCATCGTCCATGCGCAGCAGGCCACCGCCCAACGAAAGATCTTCCGTGCGGCCCATCAGCGAACGACGCCCGTCGAAGTAGAGGGCAACGGGCTGGCGGACCCGCACGCGCGGCTGCGTTCGGACCTGGCGGCGCTCGCGTCCGACGGCCAGCGCCGCCAGCACCGTGAAGGCGCTGTAGCAGCACCAGAACAGGTTCATCCAAAGGACCGCCGCGTCGCCCGGGAACAGCTCGGTAAAGTTGAGCCGATAGATGCCGGCGAGAATTGCGGCCATCAGCACCATCACCAGGATCATCAGGGGCCGCATCACCCGGGCGTCGTAGAGCTCGGTCTCCAGGATGCCGCCCTTGCTGGTGACGTTGAACTTGCCGGCCTTGGGATTGATCAGCGCCAGCAACGTCGGCGCCATGATGTGGAACAGCAGCACGTTGTCGTAGATCTCGCCCCAGAACGAATAGCGGTAGCGTCCGTCGAGGCGCGACTGGGTGCCGAGCGTATGGAACATGTGAGGCCCGGCATAGGCCAGGACCATCAATGCGCTCGCCACGATGATGTTCTGGGAGGTGAACAGGTACGCCACCGGCGCCGTCAGGAAGACGAAGCGCGGCACCGGGAACAGGAAGTACATCATGGCGTTCAGGTAGCAGATGCGCTGCCCGAAGCTCAGGCCGCGGCCCAGCAGCGGATTGTCGGTGCGGAAGATCTGGATCATGCCGCGCGCCCAGCGCATGCGTTGGCCGATATGGATGGATAGCCGTTCGGTGGCGAGCCCGGCGGCCAGCGGCCAGCGCAGATAGGCGGTATTCCAGCCGCGACGGTGCATGCGCAAGGCCGTGTGGGCATCCTCGGTGACGGTTTCGACGGCGATGCCGCCGATCTCCTCGAGAGCCTTGCGGCTCAGCACGGCGCAGGAGCCGCAGAAGAAGGTGGCGTTCCAGAAATCGTTGCCGGGCTGGATCAGGCCATAGAAGAGCTGGCCTTCGTTGGGCACGCGACCGTAGGTGCCGAGATTGCGCTCGAAAGGATCGGGCGAATAGAAGTGATGCGGCGTCTGCAGCATGCCCATCTTGCGATCGCGCAGGAACCACCCGACCGTCATCTGCAGGAACGCCCGGGTCGGGATGTGGTCGCAGTCGAATATCGCGATCAGTTCGCCGTCGGTCTTCGACAGTGCATGATTGATGTTGCCGGCCTTGGCATGCTCGTTGGTCGGCCGGATCATGTAGCCGCAGCCCGCTTCCTCGGCGAAGCGGGCGAATTCGGGCCGGCGCCCGTCGTCCAGGATATAGACCTTGAACTTGTCGGGCGGGTAATCCATCGCCATCGCCGCGAGCACCGTCGGCTTCACGACGTCGAGGCTTTCGTTGTAGGTCGGGATGAAGACGTCGACCTTCGGCCACTGCTTCACGTCGGCGGGCAGCGGCACGGGCTGGCGCTCGAGGGGCCACAGCACCTGGAAATAGCCGATCATCAGCACGATCCAGGCGTAGACTTCGGCGGCGTAGAGGCCGTAGCCGAACATCATGTCAAACGGATCGACGAATCCCAGCGTCTCGGTGGTGCGCCACCACAGGTACCGGGTCGACACCAGCGCCGACAGCATGACGATGGTCAACGTCGCCATCCGGCCCTGGAAGCGATTGAGGATGAGGAAGATGACGGCTGTGAAGACGCCGAAGATCGCCTGGGTCTGCAGGTCGAACGGCGTGATGATGACGAAGGCGGCCGGCACCAGGGCGACCAGCGCCAGCACCACATAGAACAGCCGGCTGGCGATGGGGACCCGTCGCGTCTCGCCGATTGTCGCGCTGTCCGCGGCCATCATCGCACCCCGGCTTCGGCGCGCATCGGCAGCATCGACCGCACCATCGCCGCCAGCGCACGAACGTCGGCCGCGGCCTTGCTCATAGGCGCCCGGTCGATCACCAGCTGCTGGTGGGCGACCGCATCACCGAAGCTGTCGTCATAGTTCACGACGCCCAGTATCGTGTTGCCGAGCCGTCGCCGAAGCAGCGCGATCAGGTCGCGGGTCAGCTTGCGCCGCAGGTCGACGAGATTGAACACGTAGCGCACTTGCCGGCTGCTTTCCGGCGGTGGGCGGCCGAGGAAGGTCTGCGACTCGACCGTCGGCAACAGCGAGACCGAGGTCGCATCGGCCTGCATGATGACAACGTCCAGGGTCGAGATGGGACGCGTCTGCTCGAGATAGACCGACGGTCCGGGCGGTGTGTCGATGACGACGACGAAGTCGCGCTCGATGAACGGGGCGAGTGTGTCCTTGAGCCAGTTGCCGTTGCGCGCGAAATGGTCGGAAACGGCGTGAAGCTGGGTCGGCGTGATCTGGCCGAACGGCATCACCAGCAGATTGCTGCCGGCGGGCAGTATCCCGTCCCGGATCGACCGGCCGTAGACGAGGCAGGGCGCAAAGCCGCGGTCGTCGCCGAGCTGGATGCCGACGTGCAGGCGCAGCGAGTTTTGGACGTCCAAGTCGACGAGGAGCACGCGATAGCCGGAACGCGCGAGCACCCCCGCGACGTTCACGCTCAACGAGGTCTTGCCTACTCCGCCTTTGGGCGAGCAAAAGCAGACAACTGACATCAACCCGCCAATCGGTCAAAGAGCCCGTTGAGACCTTCGGTCGGCGATGACTTGGCCACTTCCGCTGCCGGTCGGGTGATGACCCGGCGAATGTCGTTGAGCGATCGCCGGGAAGGCGCCGGCGCGGACGGCCGTGCACCGGACGGACCCGACGCCAGTCCGGCTGCCTCGTCCCGCCACGATGGCGCCGCCGCCAGCAGCGGGTCCGGCGGCCGATCGAAGACGTCGGCCAGAAGGTTGCCCTGCCGCGCCGGATCGATCCCCGGCACATGGCTCTCGGAACCAGGCTCGGGACGGTCCCGGCCGAAGACGGCATCGATCAGGGGAGCCGACATCTGATCCGAGGCGCTTTCAAATTCGCGATAAGACGAGCCTACGGCGCCGGTCGCCTGCAAGAGATGGGCGACATCGTCGTTGTTCTTGACCGCCATGCCCTCACTCCACCTTACGCTTCGTGTACACCACCGATCGCGTGCAGTCACCTCAGATGCCCTATATGCATGATGATACCGGGATGAATGAAGCACTTCGTATACTATTTAACATTTTGTGTTTGTGATATTGGGCCGGGGCCAGGGCCGCGGCCAAGGTAGTGCCCGGCCATAGGGATCCTTTTGAATTTGATCGGAATACCACTCGGCAGGACGGCGCCAGGTCCCGCATCGGTTCCTCCGGAATGCCTCCGGCCAATTCTGCATCGGCGGAGGCGCTGGCACTGCCGGTACAACCTTCAGCAGCGACGGCATGGCCACGAGCGGCTTCAGCGGCTCTTGTGAGGGGCTGACGAACGTTGTCTGGAGGGCTTGCGGATAGCCTTGGAAGTCGGGCCGGTCGGAACCTCCTTGCCGTCGGCATCCACGCGAAAGCCCGGCACCAGTTCCTCCCGCAATGCCGGAAGCGAAGGATTGCCAGCGACGTTGCTCCAGCTATTGCCGGCGACAGTCCAGGACAATCGACTGGCCAGACGCCTCGGCGCTCGCCGAGGCGCGACGCTCGTTGCCGCCGTCGCGACACATGTAGCGCGCGTGGTACTCCTTGGGGCAGCCGGGCCGGGGATCGCCGATCTGGCGACTATCGACGCGGTAAACGCAGTAGTCGCGGCCCTGGCACTGGCGGGCAAGATCGCCGGTGACGTTGGTGCTGACATTGCCGGCGCAGTTGTTGCCATAGACGGCGCCCAGCACGCGGATCGACACGCCACCGCCGTAGGTCGGGTTCTGGTCCTGATAGCGCGGCTGATCCTGTTGCTGCGGTCCGATCTGGATGCCGCCGCCACTTCCCGGCAGGGGGATGGTGATCTGCGCCGCGGCCGGTAACACGCCAACGGCCAGCAGCAGCAGAATCGCCACGAGCGGACCGATGATTTCCTTGATCGGCGCCTCAGCCATGGCCGCCTCCCCCGCTTCGATCTCTCTCCTATCATACGTCGAATGCCGGTGTGCGGGCCAGAGACGCCTCGAGCCTTGACCGGTCGATAGCGGCATCCGAGGGTTGCGCCATGTCCGTTGCCACGCCGGCCCTTCCCGCCCGAACCGAGCGCTTCTGGGCGGCGCTGCTGGCGGCGACGCTGATGAACCTACCCCTGGGATCGGTCTACGCCTTCAGCGTGCTGCTGCGCCCGATCGAGCAGGAGCTCGGCATTCCGCGCTCGGCGCTGTCGCTGGTCTTCGGCCTGGCGACGGTAGGCTTCACGGCGGGCTCGGTCGGCGCCGCCTTCCTCTATCGCCTCGCCCCCGTGTCGATCCTGGTGCTCATGAGCGCACTGGTGGCCGCGGGCGGCATCGCGCTGGCGGCGACGGCGAGCGGGCTTGCGCAATTGCTGGTGGGCTACGGCGTCGTGTTCGGCACCGGCGGCGGCGCGACCTACATCCTGCTGCAGCAGGGCGTGAACATGCTGGTGCGGCGCCGCCAGGGCCTCGTGAACGGCTACATCGTCAGCCTCTATCCCATGGGCGCGATGCTGGCGACGCCCGCTTTCCACGCCTGCAACGAAACCTTCGGCTGGCGCACGACCTTGGGCGGACTGGCGACCGTGCTGGTGGCGAGTGGCATCGCCGCGGCGCTGCTTGCCTGGCACAGCGGCGCGCGGCTGGTCGCGCCGGCGAGCATCGCGTCGACGGAGTTGACGAAGGGACCACCGATCCTGAGCGCGACTTTCTTCAAGCTGTCGACGACTTTCTTCCTGGCCGCGTCGGCCGGTCTGATGGTGCTGAGCCAGGCACGCGAGATCGTGGCGGCCTACGGCGGCGCCGCCACCTTGGCGGTGACGGCGACGACCGCCCTCACCGGCGCGATCGCGCTGGCGCGCATCAGCGGCGGCTGGCTGGTCGATCGCTTCGCGGTGCCCAACGTGGCGTGCGCGGCGCACGCGCTGGCGCTGAGCGGCGGCCTGTTGCTGACGTTCCTGCCCGCTCCCGTCACTGCCGTCGCAGGGCTGGGCATGATCGGCCTGGGCTACGGCTTCGTCTCCGGCGCCACCGCGGGTGGCATCGGCATCTACTGGCGGCCCGCCGACTACGGCCGCGTCGCCGGCCGCACCTACATCGCCTGGTGCCTGGCCGCCGTCAGCCTGCCTGTCCTGGCCGGCTACCTGTTCGACCTGACGCGCGCCTACGACACGGCGGTGCTGATCGCCGCCGGCGCCAACGTTCTAGGCATGGCGATGGCCCTCACGATGCCGAGACGCGGGTGGCGCGGGAGAGGCTGAATCGACGCAAGCCAACACCAGGTCGTGAGAGCGGGGCGAGTTTGACTCGCGCAACGCTGCAACCCATCCTTTCAACGCCGCTCCAGTTTGTCCGACGATTGGCGCTTGGAGGGTCATCATGACGTCGTACCGGGTTCTCCGATTGCGTCGCGTGCTTTCCCGACTGGCGTTCCTCGCGGTCGCCGCTCTCGGCACGACGGCGACGGCAGCCCCACCAGCGGGCCGCGTCACCATTGCCTGGCACGTGACGATCTCGCCGAGCTGGTTCGATCCGTCGACCGCGCCGCCGCAGATCACGCCGTTCGGCATGCTCTACGCGATTCACGATGCGCTCGTCCGGCCTTATCCCGGGCACAAGATGGGCCCGAGCCTCGCCGAATCGTGGACGGAAAGCCCGGACGGCAGGACCTACGAGTTCAAGCTGCGCGCCGGGTTGACGTTCCACAACGGCGCCCCGGTGACGACCGAAGACGTGAAGTACAGCTTCGACCGCTACAAGGGCGCCGGGGCAAAGGCGCTGCACGACCACGTCGTCGAGGTCGAGATCGTCGATCCCCTGGTCGTGCGCTTTCACCTCAAGGAGCCCTGGCCCGACTTCATGACGTTCTACGGCACGACCGCCACGGCCGCCGGACTCGTCGTGCCGAAGAAATACCTTGCCCAGGTGGGAGAGGACGGCTTCAGGAAGCAGCCGGTCGGCGCCGGCCCCTACAGATTCGTCAGCAACAAGCCCGGTCTGGAAGTCGAGCTGGAAGCCTTTCCCGCCTATTGGCGCCGCGTGCCGAGCGTGAAGACGCTGATCATGAAGAGCGTCCCCGAAGCGACGACACGCGCCGTGATGGTGAAAACCGGCGAAGCCGACATCGCCTACGCCATCGACGGTCCCGAAGCCGAGGAAATCCAGCGTGACCGGCGCCTGCAAGTGGTGGCTTCCAAGCACGCATCGATCTTCTGGATCGAGTTCACCGAGCAATGGGACGCCAAGTCTCCGTGGCACGACCCGCGGCTGCGCCACGCCGCGAACCTGGCCCTCGATCGCAAGCGGATCAACGAGGCGGCGTGCCTCGGCTTCTGCCCGCCGGCGGGCGTGATCGTGCCGCGGGTCATGGACTTCGCGCTGCAGGTCGAGCCGCCGCCCTATGATCCGGGCAAGGCCCGGCAGCTCCTCGCTGAAGCCGGCTATCCAAAGGGCTTCGAGGCCGGCGAGTTCGCCGCGATCCCCGGCTTCCCGACGGTGGCCGACGCCGTGGTGAACGATCTGAATGCGGCCGGCATCCGGGTCAGGCTGCGGCCGATGGAGCGCGCGTCCTTCTACGCGGCCTGGCAGGAAAAGAAGCTGCGCGGCCTGTTCATGACCGCGGCCGGAAACTCCGGCAACGCCGCCAGCCGCGTGGAGTCCTTCATCCAGTCCAAGGGCGCCTACGCCTATGGCGGCTACCCGGACATCGACGACCTCTTTCGACGACAGGCGGCCGAGCGCGATGCCCAGAAGCGCGAAGCGCTGCTGCACAAGATCCAGCAGCTCACGATCGAGCGGGAGATGTTCGCGCCGGTCATGGACCTCCGCACACTGAACGCCATTGGCCCGCGCATTGCCAAGCACACGATCACCGACGTCTGGATGAGCCCGTTCGTTTCCTGCGAGGATGTCGAACTCAAGCCGTAGAACTGCCGCAACTCAGGGCGCCGAAATAAGGCCAAGGTAAGCCTTGTCTGCTACGCCGGCCCCCTCAACGGAAAGGGGGTTCTCGATGCGTACTGCAGCGTTGAACCTGGCAGCCTTGAGTTTCACGATCGCAGGGGCATCGGCTTGTGCGACGTCGCCCGAACCGACGACCTACAACGCCACACCGGCCCTCGCCACCGATCCGACCCACCTCGCGGCTCCGAGTGACGTCGCAGGCCAGACCTTTTTCACGACCGACCCGGCCTACTTCGCAACGCCGAAATATGGCCCATACCCGACCTATTTCATGATCCCGACATATGGCCCAAACCCGACCTATTTCGTGACCCCGACCTTCATCGCGGTCGGCGGCTTTCATCGCCACCACCATCACGCGTGCGGCCATCCCGGGTCACACGCTCACCATCGGTAGAGCCCGCTTGTATTGAGGGCGATGAGCGCGGCGCCGCGGCTCAACCCTTGACGCCGCCCATGGTCAGGCCGGAGCTCATGCGGTGCCTGAACGCATAATAGGTCGCGAGCGGTGGCAATGCATAGATGATCGCCGTCGCCATCATGTAGTTCCACGGCGCCACGTCGCTGTTCAGGAACTGCGCCAGTGCGACTGGCACGGTCATGCTCCGCTTATCCGACAGCAGCAGGAACTGGTACAGATATTCGTTCCAAGCCAGCAGCAGCGCATAGGTGCCGACCGCGACCAATGCCGGCGCCATCAGCGGCAGATAGATGCGCAGATAAATGACAAGCGGCGAGGCGCCATCGATCCGCGCCGACTCGTCCAGTTCGATCGGGATGCTCCGGCCGTATTCCTGGAAGATGAAGATCGCGTATGGCGTCGCAAAGGTCACCAAAGCGGCAATCACCGACCACGGATTGTTGGCCAGCCCGTAGTGATTCATGATCAGGTAGAAGGGGATCGCCAGGAACGATGCCGGGATCACGTATGTCAGCAACGCGGCGTTTGTAAGCAGCCATCCATTGCGCAGGCGCATTCGCCCGACCGTGAAGCTGGTCAGCGACGCGATCAGCAGCACCAGGAAGGTCACCATACCGGCGATGAATACGGTATTGCCGAACTGATGCCAGAAATGTTCCAGATACCAGTATCCCTGGGTAACGACGACCCAGAAGCTGTCGAGCGACGGCTTCACCGGGACGATGCTGGAACCGTAGACATCGCCTTCGTGCTCGAGGGCGATCATCACGATGTTGTAGATCGGCATGAAGGTCCAGACCAACAACACGGCATAGAGCAGGGCAAGCGCCGCATTGGTCGCATATCGCCGGCGTCGCGCGGCGCGCCGCAGGCGCCCGGCTGACCCCCCAGTGGAACTCGACGTGGCGGCGACCGCGACCGGCGTGGTGGCGGCGAAGCTTCGCATGCTCACAGCTGCACCTCCGCGGTCTTCAGCCTGCGCATCAGGATAATCACCAGTGGGATCATTACGGGCAATGCCGTCATCACGACCGCGACGCCAAGATCCGGCCGGGCCAGGTCAAAGGCGTTGCGAATGCCCAAGGTTGCCAGCAGGTGCGTTTCGTTGTTCGGTCCGCCACCCGTCACGAAGAACACCGTGTTGAAGTCGCCAAGCAGGAAGATCGTCGCGAGCAAGGTCAACACGAGGTACAGGTTGGCGAGCAGCGGGAAGGTCACGAACAAGAACCTGCTCAATCCAGTCGCCCCATCGACCTTCGCCGCGTCATAGATGTCCTGCGGGATCGACATTCGGCCGGCAAGCAGGATCACGGTCCAGAACGGCGTCCATTTCCACAGATGCGAAGCGATCGCCGAGCCCAGCGCAGTCCAACGTTCGTTCAACCAGGACGGACCCTCGATGCCGCCCAGGATCCAAAGCGCGTTGTTCAGCAGGCCCCATTCGCCGTTGAGCATCCAATGGAGCGAGATGAAGGCAGGCAGTTGTGGCACCGCCCAGGGCAGCACGAACAGCATCAGCATCGCCTTGGTCAACCAGCCCGGCCGCATGAAGACTCCGGACAGCAGCAACGCCAGGAACAGCTTGAGGTTGACCCCGAGTGCCACAAAAATCAGCGTGTTGACGACCGTGTCCTGGTAGATCACGTCGGAAAGGACTTCGGAGTACAGGGCCGGGTCGCTCCCCATCCAGAGGCCGTAGAACACGGGATAGGCGACGAAGGCCAGGAGTACCGCGACGTATGGAACACTGAATGCGAGAGCCCAGGTGAACTCCGACCCCTTGAGGTTCCCGCGCCAATAACGCCAGAACGATCGCCTTCGCCTCGGAACGGGCGGGCTGACATCCAGGACGGTCGAAGCGGTCATGGTCGCCTCTCACGACTGCCGGATCGGGTATTTGGCGAATATCTCCTTGAGCTCGTTGAAAGCGACGTCGATCGCGTCGGTCGCCTTGCTTCCCTTCTTTGCAACGGCGATCATCGCCTTGCTGTAGACGTGCTGCGCGTACACTTCGGCCATCGCCGGATTGTAGACGTAGTAGTCCGGCTGCGTTGGCCCGAGCAGCCCCTGCTGGACGTAGCCTTTCAAGTGCGGGTCCTTCGGGTTCTGCCAGAAGGGAGTGTTGGCCTCCTCCGGCATCGCGGGCAGCCAGCGGCCCAACCCTGTTTCGTTGAACTCCCGCAGGACCGTGGGCTGGATGAAGTACTTGAGGAAATCCTTGGCCACCGCGACGTTCTTGGCTCCCTTGGGGATCACCGCATTGGTCATCCCGGTAATGGAAGTCACTGGCTCGCCGTCGTTGGTGGTCGGATAAAGCAGGCCATCAGTCACGATCTCGTCGAAATACCACTCGGGGTGCTTTTCCTTGACTGCGACCTCGGTCGACAACGTGCCGTCGACATCCATCACCATCAGCTTGGCGTGGAACGCGTTGTTGTCGTCGGCGTCATTCCAGTTGATCGCACTCGGCGGCACATAGCCGTCACGGTACGCCCCACCGAGATACTCGCAGGCCTTGATCGCCGCCGTCCTGATCCTGTCGTCGAGATTGAGCTTGCCATCCTCCGCGACGATGCCCTGGCCGCCATAGCCGTGCATGAACGCATTGAACAGGTTGGCCGGATCGACGCCGTTGGCCGTCACCTGGAAACCGAGCCCATATACCTTGCGCTCGCCCTTCTTGCGCAGATTGTCCTGGACTTTCTTGTAGAAGTCGAAATAGGCATCCCACGTCTTAGGACGCTCCGCCAAATTCATGCCTGCCTTCTCGACCAGTGATTTCCAGGTATGACAGGGCACGCAGGCGCCGCGGATCGGCACGCCGTAGAAGGCGCGCTTTTTCGTGACGTCGTTGTAGGCCTGGGCAGCCTTCAGGGCGGTTTGACTGTATTTCGCCCTCTGCGTTTCGACGACATCCTCGGTGTCGATCCACTTGTCCTGCCAAGCGTACAGCTGAAGGATCTCACCCGGGTTGTTCTGCGTCACATCCGGGACGACGCCACTGGTGATCGCGGAGACGATCTTCTGCCGCATCGGCGCGAACGGGATAATGCTGAGCTCGACCTTGTTGCCGCTCGCCTTCTCGTAGTCAGCGACGGCCTTGCGCAGCGCTACATCCTCGTCCTCGACAAAGCCCTGCGCGAACCACAATGACATCGTCTTGGCCTGGGCATTGGCAATATAGGGCCGTGCCAGGGTGCCGGCGGCCGCCAGGCCGAGCGACCCCTGCAGCAGCAAGCGCCGCTTGAAGAGAGCCATAGTCGCCTCCCATTCGTTATTCGCACCGCGTACATGACGCTGACGCTGTATTTTTGTTTTGACGACGGGTGAGCTCGGCTCGGAGGACAGGCTCTACCGGCCCACCTCAACACCCAACTTCGTTGGATTCGGGAAAACGTAGCACATCCCCAGGTCTTGGGGAACGACCGAAAAAGGGGTTGGCAGTGTCCTCGGGAACCCGGCCGGTCCGCGGCGTCTTTCCTTATCGTCCAAAGCGTCCCGAGGTCAGCCCGGCCGCGATGTAGCGGCGGATCGCGAAGAACAGAGCGATGGGCGGCAGCGCATAAATCAGCGAGGCCGCTACCGGATAGTTCCAGGGCGTATCCTCATTGTCGAAGAAGGTGGCGAGCGATATCGCCACGGTCTTGTTGCCGGGAGAACTGAGCAGAATGAATTGGTACAGGTACTCATTCCAGGCGGTGAGAAAGGCGAAGATACCGACGACCGCCAAGGCCGGCACCATGAGCGGCAGATAGATCAGCGTATAGACCTGGATCGGCGTTGCGCCGTCGATCCGCGCCGCGTCGTCGAGCTCGATCGGAACCAACCGCCCATACCACTGAAGAATCAGGAGCGCGTAGGGAACGGCAAAGGTTACGTTCGCCGCGATGACCGCCCACAGGGTATCGATAAGGCCATACTTGTGCATCAGCAGGTAGAACGGGATGACCAGAAAGTAGACCGGCACCGTGTACATGAGCAGCGCGGCGGTCGAAATCGTGCCGCCCTTGCCGCGCCATATGCGCCCCAGCGCGAAGCTTCCGAGCGAACTGATCAGCGCGGTGAACACCATCGTCACGACGCCGATAAAAAGGCTGTTGCCGAACTGGAGCCAGAAATCCTTGAGGTACCAGTAGCCTTCGAAAAACACCCCGGCGAAGGCCTTGAGCGTTGGGTGCGACGGCCAGATGTCTCCGGTGAATTCGGTATTGCCTTCGGGGTCGAGGGCGATCAGCAGCATGTTGTAGAGCGGCAACAACCACCAGATCAGCAGCGCAACCGAGAGCACGGCCGCTCCTGCCGCATCGGCTCTCCGGCGCCACCGATAGGTCGACCGATGCTGCAAGTGGAGCGCGACGCTCATAGCTGCACCTCCCTCGTCTGAAGTCGGCGGATCAGCAGGATTCCGGCCGGGATCAGCACGGGCAGTGCCGCCATCACAGCGGCCACACCGAGATCGGGGCGGCCGTCGTCGAGCAGGAACTCGACGCCGACCGTCGCCAGGACGGCGGTCGACCCGAGCGGCGCTCCGCCGGATACCATGTCGGGCGTGTTGTAATCACCCAGCATCCAGATCGTCGCCAGCAAGGTGCAGATGAAGTAGAGATTCGCCAACAGAGGGATCACGACGTGGACGAAACGGCGGGACCCGGTGGCGCCGTCGACTGCGGCGGCATCGTAGAGGTCCTGTGGGATAGCCATGCGGCCGGCGAGGAAGATCAAGGTCCACAACGGCATGGTCTTCCAGGTGTAGGCGACGACATTGGCGCCGAGCGCGAGCCAGTAATGGTCCAGCCAATCCGGACCGGCGATGCCGAGCACCTTCTCGAGCAGGCTGTTCAAGAAGCCCCAGTAGATCATCATCCAGTGAAAGGAAATGTACGCAGTCTGCGCCGGCAGGACCCACGGCAGCATCGAGAGAACCAGCATCGCCTTGATCCACCATCCGCGACGCATGAAGAACCCGGACAACAGTAACGCGAGAAACACGCTGGCATTCGCGCCGATGCCGACGTAGAGCGCGGTGCTGATCAGCGCCTCGATGTACTCGTCACTCGAGAACAGCTTGACGTACAATGCCGGATCGCTGGCCATCCAGAACCCATAGGCGATCGGAAAGATGGCGAAAGCGAGCAGCACGCCGACATACGGTATGATGAACGCGACCGCCCAGGCGAACTCGGATCCATGCAAATGGCTGCGCCAGGATGGCGGGCGGTACCGGTCGAACCTGCCGCGCCTCGCAGCGAAATCCTGCTGAATGTTCATGACTGGCCTCCCGTGTGCGCGAGACCACCCTGTTCATTCCATCCGAGAACCTTGCATTTTCCTCTCGAACAGCCGCTTGGCAAGCATGAGGAGCGCTCACTCCCTTTCGCGTTGCACTCGGCAGCCACTCAAGGCGATGTTGGCGCTAACGAAGTGCCGCAACACCAAGGACGGGAATGCCGGAAGCGCCTGGCCGGCGCACTGCCAGCAGCTGCCGCGCTTGGTCCATCCGGTCGGCGCGAAGGCAGGCGCTCAGCAGGGTAAAGTCGATCAGGTCGTGTTGCGCACGGCTGCCGCCGATGCGTTCGTTCTGTCCCGCGACCGGCGCCAGCGCTTCGATCGCGCCGGAATAATCGCCGCCTTCGAAGGCCGCGAAGCCGCGCGCGACGGCGGGAAGGTAGGAGCCGGACGGGTAGCGGCGCTCTTGCGCCAGCGCCTCGATCTGACGGGCGCGCGTGTCGGCCGCGGACCCATCCTGCATGACGGCCTCAGCCAGGACGACATGCAGATCGGCGAGACCGTTGCCCGGCCGCGGCAACGCCTGGCGCGCGAAGGCATACAAGGCGCGCCAGGCCGCGTCATCGCGCGGGTAACCCGCGAGCTCGGACCGCCACAGGAACGCGGCACCATCGGAGACTTTCTGCTGCGGGCCGCCGCTGTGCCGGTCGAGCGCAATGGCGTCGCGATAGAGCCGCATCGCTTCGGTCCAATTGCCGGCCTGGATCTCGAACAGGGAGAGATGCCAGCTGAGATGGCCGTGGAAGAAGGCGTCCCGCGGATAGGTGGCGAGCCACGAGGAGAGGAAGGAGCGTGCCGCCTCGAGCTCACCGCTCTCGTAGCAGACATGGGCGACGCCGTGCGCGGCATGCGCATTGTTCGGGTTAGCCGCCACGGATCGCTCGATCTTCTCACGCGCCGACGCGAGCTGCCCGTCCTCCGAGAGCGACATGGCGTGATAGGAGACGAACCAGAAATCGTCGCCATAGGCCGGGGCCAGGCTGTCCATCAGGGCCGCAATCCGCTGCTTCTGCCCGAGATGGCCGGAGCCGCCGATCAAGCCGTTGGGGTTCGCTGCGCTGGCGACGACCAGCGCATCACGCGGCCATGCCGCAAGATGGGCATACAAGGCTGAGATCGCGGCCTCGATCTCGCCGGCGAACACGAGGTCGAAAAAGGCGATGTGGCTCGCCTCACGTTCGGATACACCGGACGCCAGGTCCTTGGCGGCCTCCAGCGCCGTCCGCGCGGCCCCGACGTCGCCCTGCCTCAGCAGGACCTGCGCCTTGCCGGCGTGGGCCAGGGCGAAGCCGGGATCGGCGGCGAGGGCCCGGTCGTAGGCCTCGAGCGCACCGGGAAAGAAGGTCAGCGCCAGCCCCGAGGCCTCGACATAGGCGTCCCGCGCAACAGCCGATGCCGTCGTCAAGGCAAGGTCGTAGCGATCCTTCAGCATGACATGATCCTTCGCACTGCCCGTTCGACGTTATCGGAGACCTATCCCAAAGGCCAGATATCGGCCGCCCGGCAAAAGGTGCATTGATTGCCTCACCCAGCAGGAGGTGACTCATGAAGATTGTCGTCATCGGCGGCACCGGCCTGATCGGCTCGAAGACCGTCGCCATTCTGCGCCGAAGCGGCCACGAGGTCGTCGCGGCGTCCCCCAACAGCGGCGTCAACACCATCACCGGCGAGGGCCTCGAGGAAGCCGTGACCGGCGCCGAGGTGGTGATCGACCTCGCCAATTCGCCGTCATTCGAGGACAAGGCGGTGCTGGCCTTCTTCGAGACCTCCGGCCGCAATCTCCTCGCGGCGGAAGCGGCAGCCGACGTCCGCCACCATGTCGCGCTTTCCATCGTCGGCACCGACCGGACGCCCGACAACGGCTACTTCCGCGCCAAGGTCGCGCAGGAGAAGCTGATCGCGGCCTCCGGCATCCCCTACACCATCATCCGCTCGACCCAGTTCCTGGAGTTCCTGCGCGGCATCGCCGCCGAAGGCACGGATGGCAACAAGGTCAGGATCTCGCCCGGCCTGTTCCAGCCCATCGCGGCGGACGACGTTGCCACCATTGTCGCCGAGGTGGCGCTCGGGGCGCCGCGCAACGGCATCGTCGAGATCGCCGGCCCCGAGCGGGCGCCGTTCGACGAGATCATCGCCCGCTACCTCAAGGCGGTCGGCGATCCCCGCGAGGTCGTGCGCGATCCGGGAGCGCGATACTTCGGCGGCCGGGTCGAGGAGCGGTCGCTTGTGCCGCTGGGCGAGGCGCGCCTCGGCCGCATCGGCTTCGACGAATGGCTCCGCCGCTCGCAGGCGACCGCCTGATCCGCAACCGTCAACCGCAGGAGAATCCCATGAAGCGCGTCCTCTGTTCACTGCTTCTCGCCACCCTGCCGTTCGCCAGCGCCCTCGCGGACGACGCGGGGTTCAAGAACGCCAAGGTGACCCTCGTCGACGAGAACGAGCTGCCGAACGTGCCCGGCAAGAGCCTGCGCGCCGTGCTCGTCGAGTACGGGCCGGGCGGCGGCTCGCCCTCCCATCGGCATCCGTCGTCGGCCTTCATCTACGCGCGCGTGCTCGAGGGCGCGATCCGCAGCAAGGTGAATGACGGGCCGGAGCGGACCTATCAGGCCGGCGAGAGCTGGACCGAGAGACCGGGCGATCATCACCAGGTCAGCCAGAATGCCAGCACCACGGCGCCGGCGAAGCTGCTCGCCGTGTTCGTGGTCGACACGGCCGATCGGACGATCGTGATGCCGGACAAGTAGTCGGGTCCGTCTGCCTCCCAGCCGTGGCCTAATTGTGTTCGTTTGCGGGTTTGCCGTCCGCGGGCTTTGTCCGCGATGGTGCGTGCATACAATAGGCCCATGAGAGATCATGGCGAGACGATCATCTTCCACGTCCGCGCGACCGATCCTAGGAACAGCGAGCAGATGGTCTATGAGTGCGTCGGCTTTCCCATGGCGCACGCGAAAGCGGCCGAGCTGCGCATGAGCGGCTACAAGGACGTGGTCACATCGATGGCCGCGGCGGCGAGCGAGACGGCATCGCAGGACACCTGACCTAGCGCCGCCGAACCGCTCCCATCTTCACTCGGACCTCCGCCGGCACGGCGTAGTCCTCGAGGACCCGCTCCGTGAACCGCAGGCCGCTGCAGTCACGCTGCACGACGAAGTTCCAGAGGGCATAAGCGGCCGCATCGACAACACGCACCCGTTGCGGATCGCGCCTGTCGAGCGCTATTGCGCCGCTGCCCGCCTGTCGATCGAAGGCATCCAGCGCATCGAGAGCATCCCGCAGGTTGCGGCCCAGGCGGCCGATCGTCGACGCCTGCTCCTCGCGGATCTCGTATTGAAGGACGTCCCAGCCAGTTTTCGGACGCATGACGACATCCCGTTCGACCAGCAGGATAGTGCACGGACTGGTTGTCGTGCGCGATGCGCCAAGTTGGCGCCCTGACGCTCCTGCTATGCGTTCCGGCCGTCTTGAACGCGGCAATCCGCGGGCCTAGCCTGCCGGCTCGGCAGTGGACGCTCGATCGTAGAGTTCAGTCCGCGTGCGTCTCCTGTGCGAGCCAAGTGAGGAGACACCAATGAGACGGCAGGAAACAGCTCTAGCGAAGGCATGCCTGACGGGCGCCATCGCAGCCGTGTTCGGCTGCGCTTCGATGGCGGTGCAGGCTCAAGACCTCAAGAAATACGATTCCAGCACCAAGGCGTTCTGGCTCAACCCGCCAGCCGACTGGTTCCTGGGCGATGAGAACCAGCAGCAGAAGGGCCTGGCGCCCAATCCGGGCCAGCCGACGCCGACGCCCAAGGCCGAGCTCGACAAGATCCTCGGCACCATCAAGCTGCCGCCCGGCTTCAAGATCGCGGTGTGGGCGGCGGGCGTTCCCCAGGCGCGGCAGATGGCGTGGGGCGACAAGGGCACGCTGTTCGTCGGCACCTTCGACAAGGGCACGGTCCATGCCGTGACCGGCCCGGAGGGCCAGAAGGTCGCCAAGCCCTTCATCACGGGCTTGCGCATGCCGACCGGCGTCGCCTTCCAGGACGGCGCGCTCTACGTGGTCGATATCGACAAGCTCTACCGCTACGACAATCCCGAGGCCAACCTCGACAAGGCGCCGGAAGGCAAGGTCGTCTACGACGACTTCCCGCCCTACGTGCCGCACGGCTGGAAGTACCTGGTGCCCGACGGCAAGGGCTGGTTCTACATCCCCGTGGGCGTGCCCTGTAACATCTGCCTGCCGCCGGCCAGTGCGGGCCACTATCGCCGCGTCGATCCCAAGACCGGCGCCGCCGAAATCGTGGCGCTCGGAGTCCGTAACAGCGTCGGCGGCGCGGTCGATCCCAGGACCGGGGAGCTCTGGTTCACCGACAACGGCCGCGACTGGGTCAGCGACGACCTGCCGAGCGACGAGCTCAACCACGTGACCAAGATCGGCGAGCATTTCGGCTATCCGTACTGCCACCAGGGCGACCTCGCCGATCCCAAGTACGGCAGCGAGCGCAAGTGCTCGGAGTTCACGCCGCCGGTGTACAAGCAGGGTCCGCACATCGCCGGGCTGGGCATGAAGTTCTACACCGGCGACATGTTCCCGCCGGAATACAAGAACGGCATCTTCATCGCCCAGCACGGTTCGTGGAACCGGGCGAAGAAGCTCGGCTATCGCGTGCTTTTCCTGTCGGTCGATCCCGACGGAAAGAACCCGAAGGAACAGGTCTTCGCCGGCACCTGGCTCGACGACCAGAAGATCCTGGGCCGCCCGGCCGACGTCCTGCAGGCGCCCGACGGCTCCCTGCTGGTCGCCGACGACCAGGCCGGAGCGATCTATCGCATCAGCTATCAGAAGTGACGCCAACGGCGTCATCCCGACCAAGGCCCGAAAGGCCGTGTGGAGGGATCTCCTCTTGAACAACTCGCGTTGAAGAGGAGGTCCCTCGACTGCGCCGCCCCTCGGGCGACTCCGCTCGGGATGACGGGAGCTTGTTATGCGTTCAGTTGTAATCGCCTTGCTCTTGATGTTCACAGCACCGGCTGTCGCCCAACCCAAGCCCCCGCCCAAGGCGCCTGCGGTCGCCCAGACCTGCATCGCCTGTCACGGCATCCGGGGCGTGTCGACCACCAAGGACTCGCCGTCGCTCGCGGGCCAGCCCGACATCTTCATCCAGTACCAGCTCGTCTTCATGCGCGACGGCCAGCGCCAGCCCGGCGTCATGGCGGGCATCGTGAAGACGCTGACCGACGAGAACATCCGCGACCTCGGCGCCTACTACGCCGCCTTGGCCCCGCCCCCGCCCTTCGCCAAGGCCGAGCCGGTCGACGCCGAGAAGGTCAACGCCATCATGGGACCCAGGCGCTGCGGCAACTGCCACAAGGAGGACTTCTCCGGCCAGGGCGAGACCGCGCGGCTGGCCGGCCAGCGGCCGGACTACCTGATCAAGTCGCTGACCGACTTTCGCGCCGGCGTGCGGCGCGGCCGCGGCATGGGCGCAATGATGGAGGTGTCGGTCACGCTGCAGGACGAGTACATCGCCATGATCGCCCACTATCTGGCGAGCAAGCCTTGACACGTTCTTCGATTCCTCGACATCATTCCCCGGCCACTTCCAAGGAGACCCGCCATGGC